>CALWQS010000033.1 GCA_944383745.1 uncultured Mediterraneibacter sp.
GTAATGTATTATTTTACTCATTTTTATTCCTCCTGACCGCAGTTAATTATATTTTCAAGACTTTCTAGTTTTTTACGATTGATTTCCTCAAAATCAAGTGTATTTTTCCCATACAGGCAGAAATCTGTATGATTGACTGCATCTGCAACAGCCTTTTCACTTTTGTCAACAACTCTGGCATACTCTCTTATGTCGACAAATCCATCCGACACGGGAACCGTAGTAATGAGAGGTGTATGAAGTATGAGACATTCGCTGTAAATTACCGGATATCCCTCATAATCGGATGTCAGCAGAACGCAGTCTGCATTTTTTATATAGGGATACGGGTTTTCTTTTTTCCCCATCATCCGGATAATCCCTTCCATATGAAGCTCATTGATCAGCTTCCGGCATAAATCCCGGTCTTTCCCGTCGCCTATGATCCAGAGTCTTATCCTGCTGTTCTCCTGATACGCTGCCGCAAACGCTCTGATCAGCCTGCTCAGACGTTTCGACTCTTCTTCCAGTCGCCCGACAAAAAGAAAGAGCCTGAAGTCTCCCTTATCAAATCTGACTTTTTCGGCAGCCATAGATTTTATTTTAGAGACATCGATAAGATTGTCGATCACAGTTCCCCTTTTCTTTAAAAAACTGTATACCCGCGCCAGCTTATCTCTGCTCTCATTCGATACGAATATAACATGTCTGAATTTTTCAATAGACAGCGCCGCAAAAAAATCTTTTATTTCTTTTTCATCTCCGCAGTATACATCGTAATAGTTGCTGTGGACATATAGCGCTGAATTTTTTGACGCCGCAAGAGCAAGCCGGCTTCCTATGACGGAATATGTTGCATAAGCGCATGAAAAATCATATTTATTGTGATTTTTCAAAATCCATAACCTTCTTTTCAGCAGATTGCCCGCCTTCCTGAAAATCGGATTTCCTTCCGAATATACCCTGTATTCCTTGACAACGATCCGCTGATCAAGCTCTTTAAGCAGTTCCCCTTCTTTCTTTTCCAAAAGAAGCGTAATCCTGTAATTTCTCCCTGCCAGCCTGTTGAGCAGATCGGCGAGCGCCTTTTCCATGCCGCCAATCTGCATGCTGACTGCAAAAAAAATAATGTTCTTCATATTATTATTCCAGATTAGAAGCTTTCAAATATGCTTTTACCACTTCATCCGGCTTACCGTCCATAACCATCTTACCGTGGTCGATCCAGATCACTCTCGTGCAGATCGCTTTGACAGACTGGATTGAATGTGAGACATAGAGAACCGTCGTGCCGCCCCCTATCATGCTCTTCATTTTATTCTCGCTTTTCTGCTGGAACGCAATATCTCCGACTGACAGGATCTCATCCACGATCAATATTTCCGGATCCACAATCGTCGCGATCGAAAAGGCAAGCCTTGCCGTCATACCACTTGAGAAGTTCCGGATCGGAACATCCAGAAATTCCTGCAGTTCTGAAAATTCAACAATCTCATCAAACTTCTCATCGATAAATGCCTTCGAATATCCCAGAATAGAGCCGTTAAGATAAATATTTTCGCGGGCCGTCAGATCCATATCAAAGCCGGCGCCCAGCTCGATCATCGGGCAGATATTACCGCCGATCTCGATTGTCCCCTCTGTAGGCTTCATTACGCCGGAAACCACTTTGAGCAGCGTACTCTTTCCCGCGCCGTTTCCCCCTACAAAGCCGATAACTTCGCCCTTTTTCACATCAAATGAAATATTCCTAAGAGCCCAGAAATCTTTTGGCTTTTCTTTCTTTTTGTTTATATTCTTAAAAAAATTAATAAAAAACAATTTGAGTGAAAAATTCTTTTCAATTCCCAGATTAAATTTCATTGAAACGTCGTTGACGCGTATCATACTGTCCATAATCCACCTCTTGGCTATACATAATATATAAATTTATCCTGATTTTTCTTAAATACAATTAAACCGATCAATAAGCTCACCAGCGAGCTGACAGTACAGGCAAGAAACGATGTGGCCGACGGCATCTGATGATATAATATAATCGTTCTTGCAAATGTAATAATATGATATAACGGGTTCAGCTTCAGCACAAACTGAAGTCTCGGATCAAGCATCGTGATATCGTACATGATCGGAGTCATATATGTCAAAATCTGGAGAACAATCCCGTAGATGTAAAACATATCCCGCAAAAATACGGAAATCGTTGCCAGAATCATGCCCATTCCGAGCGTAAAGAGAAACAGGAATACGAAAGATATCGGCAAAAGAAGGTGATAAACATTGAGCCCTGTTCCCGTCAATATAATTACAGCGTATAAAGGAATCAGCGTGAGCAGAAAGTTGATCCCCACAAACAGACATTTTGACAACGGGAATATATATTTAGGTATATATATTTTATTTATCAGCGAGAAGTTGCCAACAACAGAACTCATAGCCAGATTAGTCGATTCACTGAAATAATTGAAATAAGTCAATCCCGTCAAAAGATAGGCAAGGTAGTTTACTCCCGGCGTGGAAAATTTGAAAACGTTTGTGAAAACAATTGCCATTACACACATCATAAGAATAGGATTCAGCAGGCTCCAAAGAACGCCCAGTACAGAACGCTTATACTTTACTTTAAAATCCCTTGAGATTAGCTGCTGTAACAAAAATGAGTATTTCTTTAAATTAAGTAACATATTTTTAATATACACTGATTTCACCTTTTCCTTTTGTTTTTTATACTCCGTATAAGTATACGATATCCGACTGCATATTTCAAGACAATCATTTTCGGCATTTCTCCCATAATTATTTGATACTCCATTCAAAACCAGCCACAGACTGACGGCATAGCCGACATATCACAAAAGTGCAGGCATGCCTCGCACCCCTGCACTTGTAATTTTATATTTTCAATTTAACTCTTCTGTATCTTCAAGAGTTCCGCCTTCCTCTACTACATTGACCAGATCAATGATCTCATAAACCACATCGTAATCCGGAATTGTTACATACAGCGATTGATTTTGAGAGGAATAACAATATTCTCTTCCCTCTGTCCCCGTAGCCGCCACGGATCTGATCGACCATTTCGGATTTTTCCCGAGCTGATATTTAATCAGGGAATTCAGCTGTGCCTGAGAGATATTTGTCTCAACGTCCTTGCTCACCTGATTCAAAATACTGTTCGCCTTCAGCAGCATAGTCGGCGACAGGACTTTTTTCAGCATTGCCGTTATCACCGCCTGCTGATGGATTCCCCTCTGATTATCTCCGTCCGGAAGGCTCTTTCTCTCGCGGCTGAAGGCAAGGGCCTGTTCACCGTTAAAATGATTCCATCCTTCCTGCACATCCATCTCGTATCCGGATTCCCATCCGGTTGTAAACGCCATATCTGAATACACGTCTACTCCGCCGAGAATATCTACGATCTCGATCAGAGACGTGAAGTTCAGCCTGACATAATAATTGATATCTGTCTCGTACAGTTCGCTTAATGTAGCCATCGACGCATCAATTCCGTAGATTCCCGCATGTGTCAGCTTGTCTTCCTGCCCCTCGGAGATCCCCGGAATCTCAACATAGTAATCTCTCGGCGTTGTCACAAGAAGAACCTGATTTGTATTCGGATTTACTACGGCAATGATATTCACGTCGCTTCGGCTTGTCTGTGAAACCTCGCCGTACACATCTATACCGCTGATATACACTGTAAACGGCTCTTTTGTCAGACTGTCGTCGGAAGCATTCCCTCCGAAATTCATCTCAACTCTGATTTCATGCGTATATATAATTCTGACGCTGTCCTTGTATCCCTCGAACCCTTCTTCAAGAATATCCGTATAAGCCTCGTTGTAAACGATCGCATCTACTTCCCCGTCGTGCAGGGCCTGCGCCTGCGCCTGGATACTGTCATACTCTACTGTGTCTATATCGGTTCCAAGCTCATCCTGTATATCCGTGACCGCTGCCCGCATATTCTCTGCGCCGCGCTCAAGCTGGATCCCGAAGGAATAATCTGCCGCATCCTCAAGCGCCTGTGCCGGGTCATCTGCCAGCACGGCAACGACCATATTATCCACCCTGTAGCTTCCGCTTGTGATCATGCCGATCACGTCGTTGGTCTTCGCAATATAGTACGTCCCGATCGACAGAAAGCAGACGACCAGCAGGCTGAAAATCTTGCCTATCGCCCCCCTCTTCTTTCTTGCCACCTGGGAATTGAGGGTGATGCACCAGAAAAAGAAAAGAATGAGCGCTATCATAGCCAGATACCGCATCGGAAGCATATCAAGAAACAACACAACTACCATAAATGCCAGACTCAGGATTGTCTGCAATATAATGCAGAACACTCCCAGGCGGTTTTTTTTCGAACGCCTGGAAGTTCTTTCTGCATTTCTGTTCATTCGTTCGGCCCCGGGGGCTCTTCTGCGTTTTTTTGACATTGGTCTGATTCCTTTTATCTATTCAATGTATACATAACAGATGGGTAGCTTCCATTTAATGTCAGTGTTTTTAAAGCACATGCTACGGCATCTTTATCTTCTTTATATGTCACTCCGAACCATTGTTCATGTGATCGCAGGACTTTTACGCTGATCTTTTCTTCCTGCAGAAGCTGTCCGATCAAGGCAGGCAGAAGATACTCTGCTTTCAGGTCATCCTGCGGCGTCTTTTCCAGGAAATCCGTGAAACCTTCTTCAAGTATCCCAAAAAACTCCCGGGGCAGCCCCCACATGTTCATGGACACCGGAGAATCCATATCCAGATATGTCCGCTCTTCTCCGTTTCTGACTACCGCATTTTCTCCGTCTTTTTCTATATTATGGGTTTCTGTAATTTCATCCAGCATACCATCGGCATTTACCCGGCAGATACCGCGCGTCACGCCCCCGTTATCACTGAGTGTATTCTTGAGGACAAAGCCGATCATACAAATCTGTATTTTACCATTGTTTGGTATACTTGTCAAATAAGAATAAGCCTCCCTGTATGCCTCTTTTCCGTAATAGTCATCTGCATTGATGACAAGGAACGGGCTGTCAACCACGTTTCTGCAGCACAAAACAGCCTGTCCCGTCCCCCAGGGCTTGCTTCTGTCTTTGAACTTTTCCGCGTATTTTTCAGGGATATCAGTCACTTCCTGGTATGCGTATGCCACCTCCGTTATCTTCTCGATCCGTTTCCCGATCACTTCTCTGAAATCCCTTTCCAGGTCTCTGCGGATCACAAACACTACCTTGTCAAATCCGGCCTCCAGGGCATCATAGATAGAATACTCCATAATAATCTCCCCATTGGGACCGACCGGCGCTAACTGCTTGATACCTCCTCCAAAACGGCTGCCCAGTCCAGCCGCCATGATCACTAGTGTAGCCCTGTTCATCTTACTTACCTCCTGAGACTATTCACCCAGCCCGTCTACGACAAGCTGCACCATTACATCGAGTGCCTTCTGTTCGTCTTCCCCTTCACAGACAATCTCGATCTCATCTCCGCTTTTCACGCATGCGCCCAGCACGCTCAGGACACTCTTTGCATTTGCAGTTACATCTTCATTCCTTGTTCTTTTATGGACTGTAATCTTGCTTTTAAACTGCATTGCTGTCTTGCAGAACAGCCCTGCCGGCCTCAGATGGAGACCGGTTGGATTCTTAATCCTGACTCTGCCGCTTACCATCTCTTTCAACTCCTTATTATGCTTATTTTATACCATACAGAAAGCTGCTCCCTACTCTGCGCTTTCGTCGGATTCTCCCTGCTCTCCTGCATCCTGCTTCTTCTCAAGCGCGATCTGAATCTCAGGGCTGCCCACTATCTCAATTCCGTCGGGCACGTCAATGTCTACGGGAATTACAAATGTCCCCTCCTGCGTATAATTTTTCAGATTGACTGATACGGCATTACTGATGTCAAGCACATCAAGGAGAGCCTGCTGTCCTCTGAACTGAAGTGAGACCTCTGCATCCGGCTGATACGATACCTGCAGGTCATCCGCAAGGTTTGTAATCCTTATAGAGCTTACCAGAAAATCGATCGTCCTTGTCCCTTCCTGTTCGATCACGACAGTGACCGAAAGTGTTCCCGTAGAGCCTTCCTCAAGCATAATCCCCTCCGGAAGATACGGGGTGATATCTACATTTTTGACTACATTTTCCGTCGCTCCGTCTATATCCAGCACACTGCCCGGCACCTCAATGGAGTCTAACTCCTGCAGCACGTCGCTCTTTCCGTAAACCTGTACATTTGCCGGTTCGCTCGTGCACTCCACATAACGGTATCCTTCCGCCGGCGTGCCTGAGACGTCAAATGTGACAGGGACAGTTTTCCCCTGAAGCACTTCGACATGTACCGTGATTCCCTCTTCGCCCAGGTTGTTATAGATCTGATTCGAGCTCACCTGATTGCCATATACATCATAAAGCCTGAGTTCTCCGCTCTTGTCGCTGTCTCTGGAGATTCCTTCCGTATCTATCCATGCAACCGCAGTCTCTACCCGTTCGATGATAGATTCCGGCCCTGTGATCGTTATCTGTTCCGGACTCGCAGTCATCTCTCCGACGATGTAGCCGTCCCTGGGGTCTCCGTCTCTGCGCACAGTCAAAGAGAGGACTTTCTTCCCGGTCTTCTCTACCTTGATCTGAATATTCCGCGGCAGAGCCTCCGCGGACAGATAATCGTCGCCCGCGCTCAGATTATTGATTGTCACCTTAATCGGAACAAGTCCGGTATCTGTATCCATTTCTTTGATATCCGCCGTCGCTACGATATCATCGGAATGGATATCCTTGAGCACAGATACTTTTGCAGACACGACTACACTTACGTTCTGTTCATCCAGCACCTGATAGACATTGCCGTCCTGCGAGATGATATCATCGTTGGCAAAAACGACCGGAATGTTTATATACGTCTTCCTGTCCACCGGATCATCCACATTCATTACGATCAGCCAGAGAAAGGCTGCAAAAACAAATGCCATGATCTTCAGTCCCATATTTCTTGTCAGCCTGTATTTCTTCATGATCTGCGCCATCCTTTCCGTATAGTAAACTTCCTCGGCTCGGAATTTCTATACTGAATCTGGCTCAGCCGTTTTCTCAGTTCTTCCTCCGTCACGCCTCTTGAGAGGCTGCCGCCCGATGCCACCGACACGAGTCCGGTTTCCTCCGACACAACAATAATAAGCGCGTCGCATACCTCGCTCATCCCCAGCGCAGCTCTGTGCCTTGTGCCAAGAGCTTTGCTGATCGTCATATTATCCGAAAGCGGGAGATAACAGGTTGCTGATGTAATGCGGTCGCCGCGTATGATAACCGCCCCGTCGTGAAGCGGGGTGTTGTGTTCAAAAATATTGATCAGCACCTGCGCGGATACTTTGCAGTCCAGCTCGATTCCCGTCATCTCATACTCCGTGAGCTGAATCTCCTGTTCTACGACGATCAGGGCGCCTGTGCATACGCTTCCCATATCAAAGCAGGCTTTTACGATACTCTCCGCCGTATTGTCTGAAAATCTCTGATTCGTCTTATTTCTGTCAAAGGGGTTAATATTGCTGAGCAGATTCCGCTCGCCCAGCTTTTCCAGGGCGCGCCGGAGTTCCGGCTGAAACACGACTACAGCCGCGATCGCCAGCACATTGATCGATTCCCGCGCCAGAAACAGGATGGTATGCATCTGCAGGAGAAACGCCACAAGAATAAACACTCCCAGCGTGATGATCCCTCTCAGGAGCATCCAGGCTTTTGTATTCTTGATCCACAGCATGATCTCATACAGGATCACTGTCATGATCAGGATCTCCAGCACATCCGTCACCCGTATGCTGGGAATATATGCGCCGTCTGTATAATTACTAAAAAAGGTTGTTATCCAGTCCATCATAGCGTGTATTACCGCCTCATTTCCTCACAAATAAATCTGTCTGTTGTACTTTATTCCCTCTTATCTGTCTCCCGGTCAAGCCCGAGTTCTCTGCTCAGGCTCCTCGTAAGCAGAATCTCATCGGCGGTCCTTCCCGCTTCCAGATCCGCCGCGTTTCTCGCCTGTTCTTCTTTTTCCTCGCCGTTCTGCTGCGCCTGCGCGCCGCTCTCTGCCGAGGCAGTCTCCTGCGTCTGATGCTCTGTAATATGCTTCACCTTTTTCTCCGGAACCGGAACCCCGATCTTCGGTACGGCTTTCACATAGTAGTAGTATTCATCATCTTCAAACTGCATATTCTCGGTGCGCGAATAGTCCACTGAGAAAAAAACAAATTCCAGAACGAATCCCACAGCCAGTCCGAGCAGGGCGCTCACAGCCACCATTGCATAAGAGACATTCACCTCCAGCACAAGATTCCCGGCGGCTGCCGCAACCACACAGACAACCGCTCCGGCTGCCGCAGCGACCTTCCATGCATGGTCCACCGCACGGCTGCGGACTGTATTTACAACGAGGATTCCGATCACGACGATCATCACCATCAGCCACATCTCTTTGTTTTCAATCACCTGCCGGGTAAAGCTCATAAGCCCCTCTGTCATACTCGCCGCGTCTGCATTTTTCAGGGCTGCGGATGATATTTTCACAAACTGCACCATATAATATGCAATGATACCGCAGGCTGCAGGCACAATCCACACAGGCGTACCCATAAGTCCGAACGCGATCGGGATCACAAACGGAATCTTGAGCCCGAATGCGAGTCCTGCGAGAATAATGAGCCATGCCTTCTTCGGCGCAAACCGAAAATAGAAGATATACATGAGCAGAAAGATAACAAATGATACAACAGCGATAGGCATGGATAACGCGTAGAACTGCACCAGGATAAGACCGGCCGCCGCGATCGCCGTCACATTCACCGGCAGGAAGGTGCAGATCACCGCGAGCCCGGCTGTACAGAAGACGGAAGACGCCTTCTCCATGAACCCGATATTAGAGTTAATCATCCAGAAGAGAAGCAGCCCTGTAATAAACTGCAGTAATTTTACAATATATACCGTATATTCCGCATACAGCTTCCGCAAACGTTCTCTCAAAACAAGTAATGTACTCATGTTCTGTCCTGCTCCTTTTTATACATCTTTTCTAATCGGGAAAGATCCCTGTAATACTTCTTCACTCTCTGCTTTGCCCTGACATGCTTCTTTTTGTAAAATCTCGACGCCCCTATGGCATACGCAATGACCAGTGCCAGATAGCCTCCCGCCGCTATCGCGGCAATGAGTATGAGCTTTATAAATGTAATCCCTTCCAGTATGGTCTCTGCGTTGAACATCAGGAAAAGCCCCGCTGCAAGAGCATATCCCACAGTAATCCATATGATCGTGATCCATGTATTGAGACTGGAATAATCCTTTTTATAATAACTGCAGATTTTCAAATCTTCCTCAGCATATTCTTTTTCATATATCGCCATCTTCGCCATCAGGCGTATCCTGCTTTTATCCAGCATGGTTCTGTTTTCACACCCTTTCTCCGCACCGCGCGGGCTTTATGAGCAGCGGATTTAAGACTCCTCTGCCATGCCAGCCCATTATTTTTTAGTATATCATATACTCAGAGACCTTGTCCAATGCTTATAGTCAAAAAGTATACATTTTGAACCCCCGCCTTTTTAAGCATTTTCGCACAGCGTTCCACCGTGCTTCCTGTCGTATATATATCGTCGATCAGCAGTACATTCCTGCACGGTATCCAGTCTGTTGAAACGCCGAAAGCTCCCATAAGATTCCTTCTCCGCCCTTCATCGTCCAGCTCCTTCTGCGGAACCGTCTTCTTGATCCTGAAAAGGGCATTATTCCTGAGCGGAATCCCGGTTCTTATGGACAGCTCCGCCGCAAGGATCTCCGCCTGATTGTATCCGCGCATACGTTTTCTGGACGGATGGAGGGGCACCGGCATGATCTCGTCAATCTCCCATCTTCTCATCTGACCGCCGCAGCATCGTTCCATCTCCGCCGCAAAGACCTGCCCATAGCTCCTTTTATTCTGATACTTAAATCGATAAACAGCCCCCGGCACCGGCCCGCAGTGCAGCCATACGCTCCTCCCCTGACGGATATAGGAGCGCTTTTTCCTGCAGTCATGACAAAATTCTTCCGTTTCGCTGCGGAGCGGCCTGCCGCAGTGCATGCATCCCTGCTCTTTAATATAGGTAATCTTCTTTCGGCAGGTGCTGCAGACGCCTTCCCTGCTGATCTTCCCGCAGAAGGGACAGACCTGCGGATATAAAAGATCTAAAATTCTCTGATGCGCTCGGAAAGGCTTGTATATCTTTCCTGCTCGCTCTTGTTTCGTATCATTTCCTGAAATGTAGTATCACTCCCAACAATCGTAAGGCAGCGTTTTGCCCTGGTAACTGCCGTGTACAGAAGATTCCTGTTATAGAGGAGCCTCGGTCCCGGCAGCAGAGGAATAATCACAGCCGGATACTCGCTTCCCTGGGACTTATGTACTGTTATCGCATAAGCATGCTCCAGCTCCTCCGTCATCTCGAAGCTGTATTTCACCTTCCTCGAATCGTCAAATTCCACTTCCAGCGTTTCCGTATATGGATTGATCTCGCGGATAATTCCCATATCTCCGTTGAAAACGCCCTGGCCTTTATCTACAGTGAGCCCGAATTTTGTACTTACCTCCCACTCGAGCTGATAGTTGTTCTTGATCTGCATCACCTTGTCGCCTTCGCGGAAAAGCCTGCCGTTAATCTCCCGTTCTTCCTTCCCCGGAGCGGCAGGATTCAGATATCTCTGGAGTATCCCGTTCAGTCTCTCCACGCCGAGAAGCCCTTTCCGGGTAGGCGTCATGACCTGTATCTCATTTGGACTCGCTTTGACATAGTTCGGAAGCTTATTCCGGATCAGGGTGATCATCACACTGATAATGACATCCGGCTCCTGTCTGCGCAGAAAAAAGAAATCCCTGCTCTTGTTGTCCAGTATTACAGGCTCCCCCGCATTGATCTTATGGGCATTCACGACAATATCGCTCTCTCCCGCCTGGCGGAATATCCGAGTCAGCCGTACAACCGGGAAACGTTCCGAACGGATGATATCCTTCAGCACGCTTCCCGGCCCCACCGAGGGAAGCTGGTCCACATCCCCCACCAGCACAAGCCTCGTCCCCGGCACTGTGGCAGAGAGGAGCGCATGCATGAGCGTAAGATCCACCATGGACATCTCGTCGATGATGAGCACATCCGTTTCGAGCGGGTTCTCCCTGTTGCGCATGAATCCGCCGATGCTGCCCTCTTCCTCCGGACCGCCGCTCACCTCGAGAAGCCTGTGGATCGTCTGCGCCTCGTATCCCGTAGCCTCTGTCATACGCTTTGCCGCCCTCCCTGTCGGCGCTGCAAGAAGGATGCTCATTCCTTCACTCTCAAAGAAGCGGATCATTGTGTTGATCGTTGTCGTCTTTCCAGTCCCGGGACCGCCCGTCAGGACAAGGAGCCCGTGCTTGATCGACTCGATAACCGCGCGATGCTGCATGGGATCGAGTTCAATCTTTTCCTTTCTCTCAACCGCTTTCAGGCGCTTTTCCATCATTTCTTCAGGCATCTCACAGTCTATATTCAGGTCGTGGAGCATCTTTGCCGTGTTGAGCTCCAGGTAGTAATAATGCGCCGGATAGACCCTGATCTCTCCATCCGCCTCCTTCATCACTGTCTTGTGCTCGATGCACAAGTCCATGACATATTTTTCAACATTCTGGATCTCAACCTCCAGCAGGGCGCCTGCCCGCCTGATGAGCACGTCCTGAGGAAGATAAACATGCCCTTCCCCAACGGCCTGCTGGAGTGTATAGAAGATTCCGCTTTTGATCCTGTAGTCCGAATCAGTGTGAATGCCGATTCTAGAGGCGATCTCATCAGCTGTCCTGAATCCGACTCCCTCGATGCTGTCCGCAAGCTGGTAGGGGTTCTCTTCCAGAACCTTGTACACTTTCATGCCGTAATGCTTGTAGATCTTAGCGGCCAGGCTGATAGAAACTCCGTATTTCTGGAGATAGATCATAGCTTTCCTCATATCCTTCTTCTCTTCGACCTGCACCGCGATCTCACGCGCTTTCCGCTCGCTGATCCCTTTTATCTCTGCGAGCCGTTCCGGCTCTTCCTCTATGATGCGGAATGTATCTTCCTTAAACCGCCTTACGATCCTGGCCGCAAGGGCTGCCCCGACTCCTTTTACCGCCCCGGATCCGAGATATCTTTCTATAGACACGAGATCCTCCGGCTCCTTCACCCGATATGATGAAACTTTAAACTGGTTTCCATAGACATTGTGGGTAACGTACTCTCCCTGCAGCTCCATCAGTTCCCCTTCATTAATGAAGTTAAAGTTTCCCACACATGTGAGTTCTCCGTCATCATTTTCCAGATTGAATACCGTATATCCGTTTTCTTCATTGCGGAATACGATATGATCAACATATCCCGTTACAGACTCCACTGTTTCCCCCTTCTCTCTGCACACTTCAGGTCCAGGCTGACAACAGAAAAGGGGTGCGTTTCACATTCACACCCCTGTCCACTCAGCTTCTCTGTTCCTTTATCGTATGTTCAGCGTCTAAAAATCTTTTCTTCCGCTCATAAATTCTACGAATTGTCCTGTCCCGATCGCCACGACTTTCATCGGATCCTCTGCCGTCATTGTATTGATCCCCGTCTTCTCCTCGATCAGCTCTTCCAGGCCTCGGAGCATCGCGCCGCCTCCGGTCAGGACAATCCCTCTGTCCAGAATATCAGCCGAAAGCTCCGGCGGAGTCTGCTCCAGCACCGAAATGACCGCTTCGACAATCTGACTGGTAGCTTCCCTCAAAGCCTCTTCCGTCTCGGATGAAGTAACCGTGACCGTCTTCGGAAGTCCTGTCACAAGATTACGTCCCCGCACTTCCATTGTCTCTTCCTCCACGAGAGGATATGTGGTTCCGATCTTAATCTTAATATCTTCCGCCGTGCGCTCTCCGATCAGAAGATTATGTTTCTTCCTCATATAACGGACAATCGCCTCGTCAAAATCATCCCCAGCAACTTTGATCGATGTGTTGACGACAGTGCCCCCGAGCGAGATAACGGCTATGTCAGCGGTTCCGCCTCCGATATCAACGATCATATTCCCGCACGCCTTGGAAATATCAATCCCTGCTCCAATGGCTGCGGCAACCGGCTCTTCGATCAGGTGCACTTCCCGCGCTCCCGCCGCAAAGGTCGCTTCTTCCACAGCCTTCTTCTCAACCTCAGTCACTCCGCTTGGCACGCAGATGCTGATGCGCGGCTTCTTAAAAGTCCGCTTGCCGAGCGCCTTCTGCACAAAATACTTGATCATCTTTTCAGTCACTGTATAATCGGAAATCACTCCCTGCCTCAGCGGACGCACTGCCACAATATTGCCCGGCGTCCTCCCCAGCATCAGCCTGGCCTCTTCTCCGATCGCTTTGATCACATTCGTATCGCGGTCAAAAGCAACTACCGAGGGCTCTTTTAATACGACTCCTTTTCCTTTGACATACACCAGTACGCTGGCAGTTCCCAAATCTATCCCAAGATCTACAGACATATTAACTCTCCCTTCCAAACTCTTTATACCCTTACCCTGAACCGTCTGCCGGCAGACTCCCTTTCAGGCTGTCTGCCCCGCAAACCATTTCCGGCACGACATTGCTGCGCGCCGGAAATCATGTATCTTTCTTCCCATAGGGATTCATCTTTTCTGTAAAGCGGACTGGAAAGGACTTCCACTCGCTGTCCGCATCACTAGTATAATAGACTTTTAAAAAAATGGAAACCCCTTTTTTCATTTTTATTTTTTCTTAAGGATTAGATCGATATACTTTCCGGTATATGATTTTTCATTGCGCGCAACCTCCTCCGGAGTGCCGCATGCGACGATCGTACCTCCCTTATCTCCGCCTTCCGGACCGATGTCAATGATGTAATCCGCCGTCTTGATCACATCCAGGTTGTGCTCAATCACGATCACCGTATTGCCGTCTCCCGCAAGCCTGCGCAGGATCTCTGTGAGCTTGTGGACGTCTGCAAAGTGGAGCCCGGTAGTCGGTTCATCCAGAATATATACGGTCTTCCCCGTACTCCGTTTGCTCAGCTCCGCGGCAAGCTTGATCCTCTGCGCCTCGCCGCCGGACAGTTCTGTGGACGGCTGTCCCAGCCGGATATACGAGAGTCCCACGTCGTAGAGCGTCTCCATCTTCCTGCGTATGCTCGGAACATGGGCAAAAAACTCCAGCGCCTCCTCCACTGTCATATTTAACACATCATAAATCGTCTTCCCTTTATATTTTACTTCAAGGGTCTCACGATTGTATCGTTTCCCGCCGCAGACCTCGCAGGGCACATAGACATCCGGAAGAAAATGCATCTCGATCTTCAGGATTCCGTCCCCGGCGCATGCCTCGCAGCGCCCGCCTTTTACGTTGAAGCTGAACCTTCCCTTCTTATACCCCCTCGCTTTTGCGTCCGGAGTCGCAGCAAACAGGTCCCGGATAAGGTCGAATACCCCGGTATATGTCGCCGGATTGGAGCGGGGCGTGCGCCCGATCGGGGACTGGTCGATATTAATCACCTTGTCTACCTGGTCAAGCCCTTCAATCCGCTTATGTTTTCCGGGAATTGTCCGCGCCCTGTTCAGATCATGGGCCAGCCTCTTATACAGAATCTCATTGACGAGAGAGCTCTTCCCCGAGCCGGAAACGCCTGTCACGCAGGTCATAACGCCGAGGGGAAACTTCACGTCAATATTTTTCAGATTATTCTCTGCCGCCCCCACTACTTTAAGAAAGCCGGTCGGTTTTCTCCTCTCTTCCGGCACCGGAATCTTGATCTTTCCGCTCAGATATGCGCCTGTAACGGATTTCGGATTCTCCATGATCTCCCTTGCGTCTCCGACAGCTACGACTTCCCCGCCGTGCTCTCCTGCGCCTGGACCGATATCCACGATATAATCCGCCGCCAGCATCGTATCCTCGTCATGCTCCACAACGATCAGAGTATTTCCGAGATCGCGGAGATGCTTCAGCGTCGCCAGGAGCTTATCATTATCTCTCTGGTGCAGGCCGATGCTCGGCTCATCCAGAATGTAAGCCACGCCTACAAGTCCGGAACCGATCTGCGTGGCAAGCCGGATACGCTGCGCCTCACCGCCGGAGAGAGAAGCCGTCGCTCTGGCAAGTGTCAGATAATCCAGCCCCACATCCATAAGGAACTTGATCCTTGCTTTGATCTCTTTTAAAATCTGCCCGCCGATCATCAGCTGCGTCTCGGTCAGCTCCAGATCATCCATAAACATCTGAAGTTTTTCAACAGACAGCGCAGTCACTTCCGCGATATTCTTCCCGCCGACCGTGACCGCGAGCGCTCCCGGTTTCAGTCTCTGCCCTTTGCAGGCGGAACAGGGAGTTATATTCATAAACGTCTCGTACTCCGCTTTCATTGTCTCTGAACCGGTCTCACGGTAGCGGCGCTCCACATTTTTGATCAGCCCTTCAAAGGCAACGTCATACACGCCTTCTCCCCGCTGTCCTTTATAAAACACCTTCACAGACTTTCCGTTTGTCCCATGGATCAGGATATCATGGATCTTTTTCGGATATTTTTCAAACGGCGTGTCCAGGTCAAACCCGTATTCGCTGCAGAGCGCGTCCAGGATCGCCCGGGTAAAACTGTTCTTGTCCGTACAGGACTGCCATCCCAGCACCGCGATTGCGCCCTGATTGATGGAAAGGGACGGGTCCGGGATCATCAGTTCCTCGGAAAATTCCATCTTATATCCAAGCCCGAAGCACTCCGGGCAGGCGCCGAAGGGATTGTTGAAAGAGAAACTCCTCGGCTCGATCTCCTCGATGCTGATCCCGCAGTCCGGACAGGAAAAGCTCTGGCTGAAGTTCATCGGCTCGCCGCCGATGATGTCCACCACAAGAAGTCCCTCTGCCAGATGAAGGACGCTCTCTACAGAATCCGTCAGACGCTTCTCGATCCCCGGTTTTACGACAAGCCTGTCCACAACGATCTCAATATTGTGCTTGATATTTTTGTCCAGAGTGATCTCTTCTGACAGTTCGTACAGGCTTCCATCTACACGCACACGCACATAACCGCTCTTTTTCGCACGGTCAAACAGCTTTGCATGTGTACCCTTCCGTCCGCGTACTACCGGCGCGAGAAGCTGTATCCTCGTCCGCTCCGGGAGCGACATAATCTGATCCACCATCTGATCCACCGTCTGCTTCCGTATCTCCCGCCCGCATTTCGGACAGTGAGGAATCCCGGTTCTCGCATAAAGAAGGCGGAAATAGTCATAGATCTCCGTTACGGTTCCTACCGTTGATCTGGGATTGTGGTTCGTAGACTTCTGATCGATAGAGATTGCCGGAGAAAGGCCTTCGATACTCTCAACGTCCGGTTTTTCCATCTGTCCGAGAAACTGTCTCGCATAGGAAGACAGCGATTCCATATATCTTCTCTGTCCCTCTGCATAGATCGTATCAAAGGCAAGAGAAGATTTTCCCGAACCGCTCAGCCCTGTGAGGACTACAAGCTCATTTCTCGGAATGTCCACATCTATGTTTTTCAGATTATTTTCATTCGCCCCTCGTATTTTAATATACTGCCTGGCGTCCATTTTCTTTCCCATTGTGTATCCTTCCTTAACAGTGTCTTATATCAATCCATATCGTTCAGCATTTTCTTCAGGTCAATCAGCTTATCACGCAGCTCTGCTGCCGCCTCGAAATTCAGCTCCGCCGCCGCTTTCTTCATCTGCTTTGTAAGGTCCGCTGTCAGCTTCTCCAGTTCCTTCCTGCTCATGGACTCCGGATCCTTTTCCATGCGCAGTTCTTCCGCCGCCACTTTCTTCGATATACTGATCAGGTCGCG
>CALWQS010000034.1 GCA_944383745.1 uncultured Mediterraneibacter sp.
TCATCTCCCCAGTCTCCCAGTGTATCGCAGATGTCATCCAGCGAGGGCCACATTCCTGTCCGGTCTGTAAAACAATTTGGATTATTGAAGCAGTATGCATATCTGTTTAAAGTAATAGGGACACGGCTGAAGCCGCTGATAAAATCCTTCGAAATGAAACGTCCGGTGTCACAGCTGTATTCTCTTGCCTGAGCAAAATATGTCTCGGATATTTTATCATACTGAGCATTTTCACTTATCTGAAGGAAATTCTTAGATCACTGAAAGACTTCCTGCGCATAGTGTACAGACTGCATTGCGTCCTTCCCGTAGAAATCCGCCCCGATCATGTCCGCGTAGTCCTGGTTGAGCACAGCGCCGCCCACCATCACAAGACACCCCGGCGCTTTCTCCCGGAGCTGGCGGATCGTCTCTTCCATGCTCACCACTGTGGTAGTCATCAGCGCACTCAGTCCCACCAGGCGGATATCCTGTTCCAGCACCGTGTCCACGATCAGCTCCGGAGCCACATCCTTGCCCAGGTCGATCACCTCGAAGCTGTAGTTCTCGAGCAGGACCTTCACGATATTCTTCCCGATGTCGTGGATGTCGCCCTTCACTGTCGCCAGAACGACCTTCCCTTTCTTCTCCTGCACTTCTCCGCTCTTGTCCATCTTCTCTTTCAGGACGGCAAAGGCGCTCTTGGCAGCCTCCGCGCTCATGAGAAGCTGGGGAAGGAACACAGTCCCTTTTTCAAAACCGTCTCCCACGCTGTTCAATGCCGGGATCAGCTCGGCGTTGATGATATCCAGCGGAGCCTGCGTCTCTGCCATCTGCTGTGTGACAATGTAGGCCTCATCCTTGAGTCCCTTCTCGATTGCCGCTTTCAGACCCATGCCTGTCTCCGTCTTTTCCCCGGCGGGTTCGGAAGTCTGTGCACCGGAGTATCTCGCAATATAATTCTCGCAGTTTGCGTCCAGATTCATCAGAGCATGGTATGCATACCATGATTTCATCATCTCCTCGGACGCCGGGTTGATAATCCCTGCGCTCAGGCCGTTCATCATCGCCATAGTGTAAAATGCAGAGTTTACTATTGGGCGGCTGGGCAGCCCGAAGGAGATGTTCGACACTCCCAGGACCGTGCACACTCCTACTTCGTCCCTGAGCCTGCGGAGCGTCTCCAGCGTCACCTTCGCCCCCTCCGGCTCGGAGCTGATCGTCATTGCCAGGGCGTCGATGACGATATCTTTTTTCCGGATGCCGTACTTTGCTGCTTCTCCGATGATCTTCCGGGCGATCTGCACGCGCCCTTCCGCATCCGCCGGGATACCGTTCTCATCCAGTGTCAGCCCGATGACCACGCCCCCGTACTTTCGTATCAGCGGGAACACCGTGTCCATGGACTCCTGCTTGCCGCTGACAGAGTTCACCATAGCTTTTCCATTATAGATGCGCAGCGCGCCTTCCATCGCCTCCGCATCCACGGTATCGATCTGGAGGGGCAGGTTCGTCACACTCTGAAGCTCCTGCACCACTTCCCGCATCAGCGCCGGCTCGTCAATATCCGGAAGTCCCACATTCACGTCCAGAATATGGGCGCCCTTATCCTGCTGCATGATGCCCTCCCGCAGCACATAGTCCAGATCATGTTCTTTAAGCGCCTGCTTAAACCGCTTCTTTCCCGTGGGGTTGATCCGTTCTCCGATGATCTTTGATCCCTCTCCGAGGAAGACACTCTGACCGTAGGAGGATACAACCGTATACTCCTTCTCCGTCACCGGGATCAGTGAGCACCCGCGGCACCGCTCTGCCATTGCCCGGATATGGTCAGGAGTCGTCCCGCAGCATCCGCCCACGACGGCTGCGCCCATCTCCACGATCTTCTTCAGATCCTCCGCGAACTCTTCGGGTGACACATCGTAGTAAGTCTGCCCATTCCGCTGCTTCGGCAGCCCGGCGTTTGGCTTCACGATGACCGGAAGAGAGGAATATTTCAGGAACTGCTCCAGCACCGGGAACATCTGCTCCGGTCCCATCCCGCAGTTGATCCCAAGAGCGTCTACCCGCAGTCCTTCCAGGAGTGCGATCACAGAAGGGACGTCCGCCCCAGTGAGGAGCTTGCCCCTCTCGTCGAAGATCGTCGTGGCGAACACCGGAAGGGACGTATTCTCCTTCGCCGCCAGCACTGCCGCTTTCAGCTCATACGTGTCGCTCATCGTCTCAATGTGGATCAGGTCTGCTCCTGCCTTTTCTCCGCAGATCATGACCTCCTTAAACGCCTCGTATGCAGCCTCGAAGTCCAGATCTCCCATAGGTTTGAGCAGTTTTCCCGTGGGACCGATATCCAGCGCGGTGTAGATCGGCCGTTTTGCCCCGGCAGCCTCTGCTGCTGCCCGAACATGCCCCACTGCGGACGTCACGATCTCTTCCAGGGAATACCTGTCGTCATGAAATTTAAGCGCATTGGCGCCGAAAGTATTGGTCAGGATGATATCGCTTCCTGCCTCAATGTAGCTTCTGTGGATCTCTCTGATCTCATCCGCATGGGTCAGGTTCCAGGTCTCCGGCAGTTCTCCCGGTTCAAGCCCTCTCTCCTGGAGCAGCGTTCCCATCCCTCCGTCAAAATACAGCAGTTCTTTTCCAAGTCGTTCTCTTATCATAGTGCATCCTTTCTCGTATAAAACTCTCTCACGAGTCGTCCCTCTATCTGACTGATAAACTGCAGGCATCCCTCTTCGCAGCCTCGTCGGGCCGCCGGACGTCCTGGCAGACACCTCTCTATTTCAATCTCTCCGATACGGGCAGTCCTTCTTCCCGCACGCCTCGCAGCCCTCCACCGGACAGCGCTCCTTCACGGGGCTGGCGCCGATCACGGCAGTTACCGATTTTGTCGGCGTCATCATATAATTGTCCGTCATGGTAAGCCCGATCGTCTTAGCGCAGTCGAGCATCTGCATGAGCGGCTCCTGATAACGGATATCAAAATCTCCGTATCCCGGGCTGAACCTCGGTCTTAAGTAGCGCCCCTCTCTCTCCATCTCTTCTCCGATCTTTCTCTGGCATTCATCACAATATTCTTCCAGATATGCAGCGGCACACGCCTGCAGCACGACCGCCTTCGCCATATCCGTCAGCGAAGCCCTTGTGAGCAGCCGGTCCGTCTCCGCGCCCAGAGTCGCGCCAAAAAGGACAATTCTGTCGCAGCCCTGCAGATTGCGGCTCAGGCTTCTGCTCTCGATCTCAAGCTTCCCGATCGAGATCTTCCCGTCTTCCGTTTTCCCCATCTCAAAAATACGGCAGATGGACCTCGGCCCTGCCGTGTGTTCCAGTTCTGCAAAACAGTCCCGGATCATTGTCAGAGTCCGCTCATCTGCCGTATTCTTTCCGAAGCCCAGATAACGAACCGCCTCTTTCTCCCGTCTCTCCATGTCTGCTCCTAACATTTGATAATCTCTGAAAGATTGTTCATGATTGCGGCCGCCACATCCGGCTTATTCATAGAATATATGTGGATATTCTTGACGCCGTTCGCCAGCAGATCAATAATCTGGTCTGTCGCGTAGGCAATACCGGCCTGCCTCATCGCTGCCGGCGAACTTCCAAACCGGTCAAGGAGCGAGAGGAACCGCCGCGGGAATACAGTTCCCGAGAGTTCCTGGCTGCGCTTCATCTGTGAGGCGCTGGTGATAGGCATGATTCCGGGAAGCACCGGTACCGTGATGCCCGCCTCTCTGATCCGGTAAAGGAAATTATAGTGGATGTCGTTTTCGAAGAACATCTGTGTCGTCAGGAAATCGACGCCGCTGTCCACCTTCTGTTTCAGATATTTGATATCATCTTCTTTGTGCTCATTTTCCACGTGTCCCTCCGGGTAGCATGCTGCCCCGATACAGAAGTCTCCGTGCTTCCTGATCTCTTCTACCAGCTCATAAGCATAGCGGAACCGGTCTCCTGCCGGAAAAGTCATATTTGCCGGAATATCCCCGCGCAAGGCGAGGATATTCTCGATTCCCAGACTTTTCAGATTCTCTATCACTTTCCTGACTTCCTCCTTCGTGGAGGACGCGCAGGTCAGGTGCGCAAGGCTCAGTACATTCAGATCATCCTTTATGTAGGAGGCGATCTTTGCGGTATTCCTGCTCGTGCCGCCGCCCGCCCCATATGTCACGCTGATGAACGCGGGGGCAAGTTTTGCGATCTCTGCCGTTGCCTCCAGCACCTTGTCGATCCCCTCGTCCGTCTTCGGAGGGAAGACCTCAAAGGAGATGTGTATCCTGTCTTCCTTCAGTCTGTCAATTATTTTCATGCGGTATATTATCTCCTGTTCTATTCGCCGATCAGGCTCTTGTACAGTTCTTCATACTGCTTTGCCGAGTTCTTCCATGAGAAGTCCTGGCTCATCGCTCTCTCTATGATCTTGTTCCAGTCTCTCTTTCTGTCATAGTAAATGCGCTCGGCATAACGCACAGTATTCAGCATCTCATGCGCATTGTAGTTGCAGAAGCTGAAGCCGGTGCCCGTCTTCTCAAACTCGTTGTACGGCTCTACGGTATCCTTCAGTCCGCCGGTCTCCCTGACAATCGGAAGCGTTCCGTAGCGCAGGCTCATGAGCTGGCTCAGCCCGCATGGCTCAAACAGGGACGGCATAAGGAACGCGTCACAGGAAGCGTAGATCTTATGGGAGAGTTCATCCGAGTAATAGATATTCGCGGAAACTCTTCCCGAGTATTTCCATGCAAAGTGGCGGAACATGTTCTCATATTTCACATCGCCGGTTCCAAGTACAACGATCTGCACCGCATCCTGGCAGAGCTCGTCCATGACATAATCGATCAGGTCGAATCCCTTCTGGTCTGTCAGGCGGGATACCATACCGATGAGCATGACGTGCGGATCTTTGTTCAGTCCAAGTTCTTCCTGGAGCGCGGTCTTGTTTAATACTTTATTCTTGCGGAAATTCTCGATCGTAAAGTTCTTCGCGATCCTCGGGTCTGTCTCCGGATTCCAGTCGTCATAATCCAGTCCGTTCACGATTCCGCACAGGTCGTTCGCCCTTGCCGACATCAGCCCGTCAAGCCCTTCTCCATAGAACGGAGTCTTGATCTCCTCCGCGTAACTCTGGCTTACTGTTGTAACCTTATCCGCATAGACGATACCGCCCTTCAGAAGGTTGGCGTCCTTGTACGCTTCCATCTTGTCCGGGACGAAATAATACTCCGGAAGTCCTGTAATCCCTCTCACGGTCTTAGTATCCCACACGCCCTGGAACTTCAGGTTATGTATCGTCATAACCGTCTTGATGCCCCGGTAGTATTCTCCGAGATACCTGAAATTATCAAGATAGACCGGGATAAGTCCTGTCTGCCAGTCATGGCAGTGGATCAAATCCGGGCGGAAGCCGATCACAGGAAGGATACTGAGAACTGCTTTGGAGAAAAACGCGAACTTCTCGATCCCCCACTTCGGATCTCCGTCATACGGTGCGAACCCGCTGAAATAGTGCTCATTATCAATAAAATAAAATGTGATGTCGTTCAGGACAGTCTTCATGATTCCGACGTACTGATTCTGTCCTGCAATGTCCATATAGAAATGGCTGACATATTCCATCCTGTCTTTCCATTCCTGCTTCATGCATGTATACTTCGGAAGGACGACCCTGACATCATACTTCGTCTTATCAAAATCCTTGGGAAGCGAACCTACAACGTCCGCAAGACCGCCCGTCTTGATAAAAGGCACACATTCTGAAGAAGCAAACAAAATGTTTTTCATATTACTTATCCTCCATTTTCTGCATTAATCGCCGCACGGCTTTTTAACTACTGTTCATTATACCGCATTTTCTGTATAATGCAAAGGATTTTATCGCTTTACTTTGGCGCAATTGCCTCTTCTTGTTACAGTTCACACCCAACCGCCGCACACATGCGCACTCATCGCGCTGACGCGCTCCAGTTCCGCACTGCGTGCTAAGACTGCTTATGTGGGCGGCGGTTACGAGTTCCACTCGCACTCAGGAACGGGAATATGCCTCTTACATGCAAGCATGACGCTGCCTATTCCCGTTCCTGAGTACGGTGTGAACTGTAACCTCTTCTTCAGCCTCTGTGCTTGTACTCGAGCTGTATCGTATCCGCGATCAGCGCGATAAATTCGGAGTTTGTAGGCTTTCCCTTCCCTGTACTGACCGTATATCCGAACAGTTCGTCCAGTGTGTCCAGCTTTCCCCTGCTCCAGGCGACCTCGATCGCGTGGCGGATCGCCCTTTCCACACGGCTTGACGTCGTCTGATATTTCTTTGCCACCGTGGGATAAAGTATCTTTGTTATGGCGTTGAGCACATCCATGTCTTCCACCGCCATGATGATCGCATCCCTCAGATAATGATAGCCCTTGATATGCGCCGGAATGCCGATCTCATGAAGCATATTTGTGACACGGTTTTCCAGATTTTCCCCTCTCGCCGCATTTTCTGATTTTGTATCTTCGCTTTTCTTTTCGTTATTTCGGAACATTTTTCTGACAGATTTTATCCGGTTCAGCAGCATTTCATTGTTGAACGGTTTCATAATATAGTAGTTTGCGCCCTTGTTGAAGGCATCTTCTGTAATCCTTTCTTGTCCCACCGCTGTGATTACGATAAAATACGGCCGTTTACTGACATTTTTGTCCTGACTGACCTGTTCCATCACTGTCAATCCATCCATTTTCGGCATGATCAGGTCGAGAAGTACGACGTCTGGCTGTTTGTCTTTGATGATCTGACACATCTCTTCACCATTTTTCGCTTTCCCCACCAGATTTAATTCTTTATCCATGCCGATAACAGTTTCCAGCATATCGAGAATCCTCTGATTATCATCAGCGATGGCAACACTCAAATGCTCCATTCTCTTCTCTCCTTTAGCTATTTTGAGAACCTGCTTTGAAAACGCCACCTGCTTATTATATCCAGCCTTTTTTGCGGAATCAAGGAGATTTTGTAGCACTAATTCGACATAAAATTCGACAAATCAGTCTATTCTACCTGATTCAGCATATTTTCAATAAAGATGCCATATCCCTTTGTCGAATCCTGAACAAACACATGTGTGACTGCTCCGATCAGTTTTCCGTTCTGGATGATCGGGCTTCCGCTCATCCCCTGGATGATGCCCCCCGTCTTTTCGAGCAGATCCCGGTCCGTCACCTGAATGACAAGCCCTTTGTTGATCTCGTTTCCCGAGGTATCGATATCTGTCACCCGAATCTCATAATCTCTCACCTCGTCGTCGACAAAACACCGCATCAAAGCATCCCCTGTCACAATCTCATCCGTCGAGACAGTCTCGATTGGGATCTGTTCTTCGAACAATTCGTCAATCCGCTCTACTGATCCGTAGATTCCCGCCTCCGTATTCTTGTCGATTGTACCCAGGATATTATAATTATTGTAGACGATGATGCCCTCCATCGTCCCCGGGCTTCCGTTGGCCCCTTTAACAACATCCTGAATGCTTGTCTTATACAGTGTGCCGTCTGAGATAGACATGAGCACGTTGGTGTCCGTGTCATGAATCCCGTGTCCCAGCGCGCCGAACCGGCTCTGTTCTGTCAAAAAGGTGACGGTGCCGAGTCCCTGCACATTGTCGCGCACCCAGATTCCCAGCTTATATTCATCCGGGGCGCACTCTACCGGTCTTATCCTCACATCCATCGTCTCGCCGCCGCGTCTCAGCGTGAGCACCACGCTGCCGCTGTCAAGGTTCTCGACTGCTTCCAGAAGCTCTGATTTGCCCGATATCTCCTGCTTATTGACCGCCGTGATATAGTCGCCGGACTTCACAAGGCCTTCCGCAGGTTCGCAGACCTCCCCGTCGACCCGCTCCAGGCTTTCCGTACTCAGGACCATGACGCCGTCCGTCTCCATATAGATTCCGACAGGCATCCCGCCCAGGAGCACGGTATCATTCCCGCCGCTGCCTGCGCTCGCCTCCGCCTGCTGCAGCTCGTTTTCCGCGCTCCTCCCTCCGGCGCAGAGAATCCCTGCACACAGAACGGCTGACAGGAACAGTACTGTGAGATACCGCTTTCCTTTTTGTTTCCGGTCGTTTGACATAGATTCACATCCTTTCACAATCGGACAGGGAAGAGTCCTTCCCTGTCCGCTGCGATACTGCGGGCAGCTCCTGGCAGAGCCTGCCGCTGTCCGCCGCCCGGCAAATACCTGCTCGTGCAGGCACGACAGCCGCCTGCCTGGCGTATCGCACAAAAAGAAAACGGATACATAACTGTATCCGCTCTTAGTATGTGTGGCTTCCTCAGATTTCACACTTGTATTATGTTTCACTCTTTGCCAATTCTTTCATCTCTCCCGCGCTCTCAAGGATCGTGCCGGTCACGTTGGCGCCGCCCAGCATCCTGGCGAGCTCCTGCACCGACGCTTCCTCGTCGAGAAGCGCGATATCTGTCTTCACTGTCCTGCCGTCTGTCTCCTTGGAGATCAGGAAATGACTGTCCGCCGCCGCTGCGATCTGCGGGAGATGGGTAATACAGATAACCTGTCTGCTCCTGCCGATCAGGCGCAGCTTCTCGCCCACTTTTCCGGCAGTGATCCCTGAGATTCCCGTATCGATCTCATCAAAGATCAGAGTGGGCGTATCTTCTTCATCTGCAAGGACCGTCTTCACCGCCAGCATAACGCGCGACAGCTCGCCGCCGGACGCCACATTTCCCATCGGTTTCAGCGGTTCTCCGGGATTCGCCGAGAAATAGAACTCTGCTTCGTCTTTCCCGCCGGCGCTGTAATGTCCTGCGTCAGTGAGACGGATCTCCAGGCGGGCGTCCAGAAAGTTCAGCTCCTGCATCTGCTTCTGGATCTCCCCGGCGAATGTTACCGCAGCCCGCTCTCTGACTTTGTGCAGTTCCTCCGCCGTTTTCTCAACCGCCCCGAGAGCTTCCTCCGTCTTTTTGTCAAGTTCCCGCATAAATGTATCATAATCCTCGAGTTCTGTTAGTCTCTGTCTTTTTTCCCCACAGTATGCAAGAATCTCAGAAATCGTTTTTCCATATTTTGCTTTTAAATGATTGATCAGGTTCAGCCTTGTCTCAGTTTCCTGAAACTCCTCATCCGAGAACTCAAAGCTCTTGGCATACTCGGACAGCTCCCGGTTAAAATCATTGAGCAGGCTGTCGATCTCAATGAGCTGACCATAAAGACGGCTTCCCGTCCCGTCAAACTCTGCCGCCTCCTGCATGGAGCGGATCGCACGGCTCAGGAAATCGCTGGCATTTCCTCTCGCGTCCTCCCCGGTGTACTGGTAGGTCTCCGCCACAGACTCTGTCACTCTCCTGCTCTCAGTCATCCGGCGGTACTGCTCCTCCAGCTCTTCATCCTCACCCGGGACAAGAGCCGCGTCCTCGATCTCCTTCACCTCGAATTCCGCCAGGGCGGCTTCCCTTCTCCGGCTCTCATCGTCCATCGCGGACGACTCCTTCTTCCGGCACAGCTCCTGATAGATCCGGAACTTCTCCGCCATCTCCTTCCTGAGCGGCGAAGTCTCTTCCTTGGCGTAAAGATCCAGGAGGGACAGGTGATTCCTTCTCTGCAGGAGCGTCTGGTTCTCATGCTGCCCGTGGATATCGATCAGCAGTCCCGCCGCGTCCCTGAGCACGCGCGCGCTTACCGTCTCGCCGTTGATCCTGCTGACGCTCCTTCCCTCCATCAGGCGCCTGCTCAGTGTCAGGCATCCGTCCTCCGGGAACAGGTCCAGCTGCTCAAGCCTGCGCCGGATTCTCTCGTCGTCGACAGTAAAGGTAAGCTCGACAAGGCCGCTCTTCTCCCCGCTCCGAAGCATATCCGCGCTGTACTTCCCGCCCAGTGCGAGATTGACGGAGCCCAGCAGCAGAGATTTTCCCGCTCCGGTCTCTCCGGTCAGTATGTTCAGTCCCGGACCGAACTCTACTTCCGTCTCATCGATCAGGGCCAGGTTTTTCACATAGAGATTCTGTAACATATCTTATAATCCTTTTGACACAATCCTTCTTATCTTTTCCATCACGGCTGTCGTCTCATCCACAGTGCGGATCGCGCACATAATGGTGTCGTCTCCCGCGATACACCCTACGACCTCGTTCCATTTCATGGCGTCAAGAGCAGCCGCAACCGCCATCGCCATACCGGATACGGTCTTGATCACGAGGATATTCTGCGCCATATCCATAGAGACATAGCCATCCTTGAGGACTCTGATGTATTTTTCGCTCATGCCCTCTTCCGGCCTGTGGACAATATACTTCTGCCTGCCCCCGATGGAAACCTTGGTGAGCTTCAGGTCGCGGATATCCCTCGATACCGTTGCCTGCGTAACCTTGAATCCGGCGTTATTAAGATATTCAGCCAGCTCTTCCTGTGTCTCGATATCGTACTGACTGATAAGTTCAATGATTTTTGCATGACGACTGACTTTCATTTTCTTAATTTCCTTTCATCTTTCTGCGCATGGTCTTCATAAAGCTTTCGCGGCTCAGCTTCACCAGCCGCGCGGTCCTGTGCGCTCTGCGGATCGTAACCCGGTCGCCCGTCACAAGAGTCAGCTGCTCGGCCCCGTCGAAGCAGACTGCGACATGCTCTGTCCTTCCGTATCTTCCCTCACAGATCTCCACCTCTATGACGTCGTCGGCAGACAGTACCACACTGCTTGTGTTCAGCGCATGGGAACAGATCGGCGTGATCACGATCATGCTGGCCGTGGGCTCGACCACCGGGCCCCCCGCCGACAGATTATACCCTGTGCTTCCTGTCGGGGTGGATATGATGACGCCGTCCGCAAGGTACGTATTAAGCAGTGTGCCGTTCACATACAGGTTGAACTGGACGATACGTATTTTCCCGTCTCTTGCGAGGACAATGTCATTGACTGCCAGATCCCTGTATCCGTCTGCAGTGACGCCCTCGATCATCATCCGCTCCTCGACGTCAAAATCTCCTGCGAAGAGCCGGTCCAGCGCCGGCCGGAACTCCTTAAGCTCTACATCCGTAAGATACCCTAGCGTTCCCATATTGATCCCCAAAAGAGGCATGGCAGATCCGTCCATGTCGCGGACGGCGCGGATCAGTGTCCCGTCCCCGCCAAGGACAAGGGCGCAGTCCGCATCCTCCGGCACTGTGCCCGGGACGATATGTCCTTCCTCATCCTTCACAGAAAGGACGGCTTTCCTTCCGCTCTGCTCAATGTACTCCCGGATCTGTCCTGTGACCGCATAATCCGGATCTTTCAGCTTATTCATGATAATATAAAAACAATCCATGTCCGCACCTCTATTTTGCCAGTGTCTCAAACGCTCTGTCAACCACGCTCTCCAGGTCGACGCCCTCTGCGCCCGCCTCCCCGGGCGGGCATTTTCTCAGATGGATCAGATACTCAATGTTTCCTTCAGGTCCGCGGATCGGCGAGAAGTCGACCGCAAGGACTCTGAAGCCGATGGAAACCGCATAATCCGCCACCTTTTCGATCACCTCATGATGGGTGCTCTTCTCGCGCACGACGCCCTTCTTGCCGACCTTCTCGCGTCCCGCCTCAAACTGAGGCTTAATCAGCGCCACGATCTCGCCTGCGTCTCTCAGGTAATTCCGGATCGGCTCCAGCACCTTCGTAAGAGAGATGAAGGACACGTCGATCGATGAGAAATCGATCGGCTCACCGATATCCTCCGGCGTGACGTACCGGATGTTGGTCTTTTCCATACAGATGACGCGTTCATCCTGGCGCAGCTTCCAGTCAAGCTGCCCCCTGCCCACATCGATGGCGAACACTTTTTTCGCCCCGTTCTGGAGCATGCAGTCCGTGAATCCTCCGGTGGAGGATCCGACGTCTGTGCACACCTTATCTCTGACGTCCGTGTCAAAATTAGCGAGCGCCTTCTCAAGCTTGAGCCCTCCGCGGCTCACATATGGCAGCGTATGCCCCCGCACCTCGATAGATACGTCAGGCGGGAACGATGCGCCTGCCTTGTCTTCTCTCTGTCCGTCGACGAAAACATTTCCGGACATGATCACCGCCTTCGCCTTCTCCCTGGACTCAGCGAGATTTCGTTTTACAAGCATAACATCCAAACGTTCTTTCATCTATTCTCCTCTCATAGTCAGATAATCTGTGACCGCCTGCTTCACAACGGCGTCTCTGTCAAGCCCCACTTCGTGCCTGAGAACTTCCACACTGCCGTGCTCCACATAGTCGTCCGAGATGCCGATGCAGCGTACGCGGACATCAAGCCTGGCTCTTGTCACATAGTCGAGCACCTGCTCTCCGTACCCGCCTGTCAGCACATTCTCCTCGATGGTCACGAACAGGCTGTGGTTCCGGGCAAGCATCTCGAGCGCCTCTGTATCCAGCGGTTTGACAAATCTTGCATTGATCAGGCTGCAGGCGTATCCGATCTCCTTGAGCCGCCTGCGCACACTGTCCGCCAGCTCGGACATATGTCCTACGAAAAAGACTGCAATGTCTTCCTCCTCATAGAGGATCTCGCATTTTCCGTATTCGACCGGCGCCCGGAACCGGCGCATCCCTTCGTATGCCGCTCCCCTCGGGTACCGCAGGGCGATCGGGTAAGGAAAGTCCACTGCAAACCGGACCATATCCGCCATCTCCCACCGGTTCTTCGGCGACATAACCGTCATATTCGGGATCGTAGACAGGAAGGACAGGTCGAACACCCCCTGGTGTGTCTCTCCGTCGCTGCCGACCAGCCCGGCTCGGTCCACTGCAAGGAAGACCGGAAGATTCTGGAGGCAGACGTCGTGGATCGTCTGGTCATAGGCTCTCTGCAGAAAAGAGGAATAGACCGCAAATACCGGCTTCATCCCCCCCGCCGCGAGGCCTGCCGCAAAGGTCATCGCATGCTCTTCCGCAATGCCCACATCAAAGAACCTCTGCGGGAACCTGCGGGCAAATCTGGAAAGCCCTGTGCCGTCCGCCATCGCGGCGGTGATCGCGACTACCTTCTCATCCCTCCCGCCGATATCGGTGAGGACCTTGGAAAACACATCCGTATAGGAGTCCTTCTCATCCTTTGCCTTCGGCTCCCCCGTGCTGATCTCAAAGGGACCTGTACCGTGGAACCTGGATGGGTTCTCCTCCGCCGGCGGATATCCCTTACCCTTCCTGGTAATCACATGAACAAGCACCGCGTGATCCACTCTCCTCGCCTCGCCGAGTATCTTCACGAGAGAACGGATATTGTGCCCGTCCACCGGTCCGAGATAAGTGATTCCCATGTCTTCGAAAAACATTCCCGGGACGAAGAGCTGCTTGATCCCGCTCTTCGTCCGCCTCATCTGGTTCACGATCCGGTCTCCTTTTCCCGGAATCTTCTTCAGCGTGTCCTCCACGCCCCGCTTCAGTTCGGTATAAGCCTGCGCAGTCCTGAGCCCGTTGAGATAGCGGGACATGCCTCCCACATTCTCAGAGATAGACATGTTGTTGTCATTTAGTATGATGATGAAATTGCTCTTCAGGCGTGACGCATTGTTCAGCGCCTCGTACGCCATGCCTCCTGTCAGAGAGCCGTCGCCGATGATCGACACGACGCTGTGCTTCTGCTTTAACAGTTCTCTCGCCTCCACATAGCCGAGCCCTGCCGAGATCGACGTGGAACTGTGGCCGGTGTCAAAGGCATCGCAGTCGCTCTCTTTTCTCTTCGGGAAGCCGCTCATCCCGCCGTATTTGCGCAGGTCGTCGAATCCCGCCTTCCTGCCGGTCAGCAGCTTATGTGTATAAGACTGATGTCCCACATCCCATATCAGCTTGTCCTCGGGAAGATGAAAACAGAGATGAAGGGCAATCGTCAGTTCAACAACGCCCAGATTGGACGCGAGATGCCCGCCGGTAACGCTGAGCTTCTCGATCAGGAACTTCCGTATCTCGTCCGCCAGCACCGGAAGCTCTTCCGGCCTCAGCGACTTCACGTCATTTGCTTTCTGAATCTTTTCAAGCACCATTCGGCACCCCTCCTATTTTTCCCTGCTGACAAGCGACCTCAGGAACTGTGCAAGGAATTTGTCCTGCGCCGGGAACCGCTCAAGCTCTTCCAGTGCCTCATCCGTAAGGCGCGCCACATCCCTGCGGGCTTCCTCGATCCCCTTCCAGGTCACATAGGTCGTCTTCTCATTCTTCTCGTCACTGTGAACAGGCTTTCCAAGTACCTCTTCCGCCCCGGTCACATCGAGGATATCGTCCTGTATCTGAAATGCAAGCCCGATCTTCTCTGCGATCCGCTCTGCCGCCTTCACCTGCTCTTCTCCCGCGCCCGCCAGGATCGCCCCGATCATCATAGAAGACTCGATCAGCGCGCCCGTCTTGAGACGGTAGATAAAGTCCAGCACTTCTCCGGACACCTGATGTCCGGACTCCTTCACATCCACCACCTGGCCGCCGATCATCCCGTAGATTCCTGCCTTCTCTGCCAGCACGCAGAGCGCCCTGCCGACCCGCGCACAGTCCGCGCCCTCTGCGCCGAACGCACTGCACGCCGTCTCAAAGGCATAGTTCAGAAGGGCGTCTCCCGCCAGGATCCCCATATCCTCCCCATAGACGATATGGGTCGTCTTCCTGCCGCGCCGGTAATCATCGTTATCCATTGCCGGCAGATCATCATGGACAAGGGAGTAGGTGTGGATCATCTCGATAGCCGCGAGAAACGGCTCGATCACCCTGCTCTTCCCTCCGAAAAGGCGGTACGTCTCCAGCATCAGCACAGGGCGGAGGCGCTTGCCCCCTGCCATAAGGCTGTATTCCATCGCCTCCATAATAATCTTCTGGTATCCTTCCTTCTCCGGAAGGTATGCTCTCAGCACATTCTCAATATATTCTTTCTTCTCACAATACTCTTCATTAAAACTCATGGGTCTCTCCATTCTCATCAAGGACAAGTACTTTCTTCTCCACTTCATCGATCGCTCTGCCGCATCGGCTCAGGAGCGTCATCCCGCGGTTGTACAGCTCGAAAGAATCCTCAAGAGACACGTCGTCCTTTTCCATAGCTTCGATCACCGTCTCGAGCTGTCCGAACATCTGCTCCAGGCTTTCTTTTTCCTTTTCCTTCTTCTCCACTCTGAACCTCCTTATACTAAGCTCTTTGGAAGCTCTGCCGCCGGATACTCCGCTTCATCGGCCGCGGTCACTTCCGCCTCGATCTTCCCATCCGTCACGTACACTGTCAGGATATCGCCCGGCTGCGCCTGGCGGATGCTCTTTACGTTCCTGCCGTCCCTGTCCTGTACAAAAGAGAATCCCTGATTCAGCTTCTCCAGCGGAGAGAGCCCTTTCATCTTCTCTACATAGAGCGCAAGCCTGTGTTTCTCTGCGGTAAGCCGGCGGTCCATCAGGCTGCGGAGACGGTCCTCGAGCTCAGCGCTGTACTGCCTTCTCTCGTTGAGCTTCTGTCGTGGATGGGCGAACTTCAGCCGCAGCTCCAACTGCTTCAGCCGGGCCCGCTGCGCCTCTGTCTTGATCCTGACCGCGCGCCGCATCCGCTGTCCGCAGGAGCGCATGTATTCTCTGACTTCCCGGTACTCATAGACTGCCAGCTCGGCTGCCGCCGACGGCGTCGGCGCGCGCAGGTCTGCCGCATAATCTGTGATCGTCGTATCCGTCTCATGTCCCACCGCGGAGATCACCGGTACTGTACAGTCGAAGACGGCTCTTGCCACCGCCTCCTCGTTGAACGCCCACAGATCCTCCATGCTCCCGCCGCCTCTGCCGACGATGATGACGTCCACCTTCTTCGCCTCCAGGGCGCGGATTCCTTTCACAATGCTGTCGGCGGCCCCTTCTCCCTGCACAAGGGCAGGATAGAGGATGAGCTGTACATAGGGATTTCTCCTGGAAGCGATATTGATGATATCCCGCACTGCGGCTCCGGTCGGCGCCGTCACAATACCGACTGTCCGCACATACTTCGGTATAGGCTGCTTGTATTCTGGGGCAAACATCCCCATCTCGGCGAGTTCCTTTTTCAGCGCCTCGAACTTCTCATACAGAAGTCCCGCGCCGTCGGGCACGATCTCTCTTGCATAGAGCTGATACCTTCCGTCCCTCTCATAGACGCTGACGCTTCCCAGCACGATCACCTGCTGACCTTCCCTCATACGAAAAGAAAGCCCCGCCCTGGAGCCTGCGAACATAACGCAGGCAATCGTGCCGGACTCATCTTTCAGTGAAAAATATATATGTCCTGATGTATGATACTTACAGTTTGATACTTCTCCCTTTACATAGATCCGGTTCAGCATAAAATCCTGGGTGAACATATTCTTGATATAGGAGTTCACCTGCTTCACCGTATAGACATTTTTCATGCCTTCTGCTCCTGCTCTGCGACCTTGCCCAGCACTCCGTTCACGAACGACGGGCTCTCATCGCCGCCGAACCGCTTCGCCAGCTCCACCGCCTCGTTGATCGCAACTCCGACCGGGATCTCGTCGTCCCATTTCAGTTCATACACGGCGAGGCGCAGGACCGTCAGATCGACTTTGTTCATCCTGGAGGTTTTCCACCCTCTCGCATTCGCATTGAGGATTCCGTCGATCTCGGGCACGCGGGAGACGACCGCCTCGTACTTGTTCTGGATATACTGCTTATCCTCTTCCGCAGCATCCTCCAGCGTCTCAAAATAATATTTCAGATGCTCCGGCATCTCACCTGCCTCATTAAACTCTATCTGGAACAGCATTTTAAAAATATGCTCCCGCAGTTCCTTTCTAACCATATCGGCTCCTTTCTTCCTGCTGTTGTTCTTAAAGCTGT
>CALWQS010000035.1 GCA_944383745.1 uncultured Mediterraneibacter sp.
CAGATGGAACGCCGCCTGATCAGGTCTGCTATGATACCGTCCATCTTCCTTCCTCCGTTATCTCCGATCACATTTTACCGGCAGCCGATACATGTCTGGCTGCAGCGTATGCACTCACGATCTTTTTTTCACAGCTTACGATCTCGCTGCGTATCTGATTTGATGTCATAATGCTCCCTCCAATCAATCTAACAGCATATCTCTTACCGCTGCATAGGAATCTGGAAGGAGCTGCGAAAGGATACCATCCGCGGAAACACGGAATACTGTGCCGTCATCATATTCCACCGCCAGGACCATGTACTGCCCGTCAACAACAGGCTCTTCTGACGATTGGCTGCTCCACGAGAAAACCCCCTGCTCTTCAAGTTCATCGACCAGCTGCTGCCCTTCCGCATATGTCTCCGGCTCTGCCTGTGACAGATCAGAGAAAAGATAGGCGTAAGACGCCCTGTAGCGCGTCCCTTTTTCCAGATCATAATATACACATTCATTATCTGTGTTGGTATTTTCTAAAAATGCGACTGCAGTCACTCCTTCTGTAAAATCTGATGTGCGCTCCGTGATCTCGCCCCGCAGGAGCTCACTGACATCCTCCGGCTCAGTATCCGAATATTCTTCCAGAAGAAGGCTGATATTCAAAGTCTCAATATCATCTTCTGTAATCTCAAAATCTTTTATAAACTGCTCCAGATCTACATCCCTGTACTGATCTTCTGATATACCGGATAAGCGGATCAGTTCGTCTTCGGTCAGAAGTTTTTTCGTATCCATGTTTCCTTCCTCTTTATGATCTGCATTCTCATTCGCTGTACTGCCGCCGCATCCTGACACACACATGAGCACTGCCAGCGCCAGATAGGCTATCCTTTTTTTATTGTTCGCCATCTGGCCCTCACTCCCTTCCGCCTTGCCGGATCATGATCTGTTTTTATTTTACACGAATCGAGTTCAGTATCTTCATAAAGCTCTTTCCCGCAGTCAGTGCATCCTGCGCAGAGCAGTGCATTGTGATCGCAGTTTCTTTTCCTTCTACACTCAGCAGAACAAAAAGATTCAGAAGATCTCTCTCAACAGTAGTTGACGTATATTGGAATGCTCCGATCTCTCCGCCCTGATCCAACTGTTTCTTCGCCATTCTCACATTTCCGAAGTTCGCAGTACTCCTGCTGTATACATGGTGATATTCATTCAGCCTTTTTTCGATATCTGATGATTCCAGGCGCATCTCTGCCCTGCTCACAGTTACCAGCGCCTTTTTTTCATCCCATGCATATACAATATCCGGGCTGCCGCCTGTGAAATACTTCTGCGCAGAATCCGCATTAAGTTCTGCAAACTCGTCCGGCAGTTCTAAAATCAGATGATCTTGATATAATACTGCTGTCCTACTCATAACTTGCCTCCCACTCCTCCTGTCCAAAAGTAATGGAATCTCCCGGCAGCACTCCCTTCGCAACCACATTGCCTGTATGGCAGTTTTCTATAGTTACTTCTACACTCCAATCGCTGTTTCCGCTCTCAATGATCCCATTCAAAGCATACATGGATGTAACGCCCATCAGCATCTTAGCCTGAACCACGCTTTCTATCGATTCATCATATCGGTACACTACACTACTGAAGTCATCTCTTAATTCATACGAATACTGAGAATTTTCTTCTTGAAAATCTTCCAGGGCATCATTAATAAAGTCCTGATTCATTTCCAAGATTTCCTGCTTCTGCTGTTCATCACCTTCAAGCACAACGTTCCCATCCTGTACAGCCGCATCTGCACAATACGTTTTATAATCTTCCGCTGTTTCTTCGGCATCATTCCCCGTAAAGTTAAGATATGACGCCGGAATCGTGATCTCTGTAACCTTATTTCTTCGGTATCATTATCTGACGGCACATGCTGTCCTTCCGATGCACATGCTGTAAGCATTAGAACTGTCATAAGTAATATTGCCGCTTTTTTCATTCTCTGCCCCATTCTCTTTATACATTTATACACTGTTGTTTTATTCGTAGCTTGCCTCCCACTCCGCTTCTCCGAAGGTGAGGGATGCGCCGGGAAATATCCCCTGCACTACTGTTTTTCCTGTATGGCAGTTGACAATGCTGGCGTCCACACTCCAGTCACTGTTATTTGTCTCGATGATTCCGTTCATAACATAGATCGAGGTCAGCGAAACTAAGATTTTTGCCTGCAGAATCCCATCAATATTTTCATCATATTTATAGACGACTTTGCTGTAATCGCTGCTCAGTTCACAGGAGTATTCTGAATTTTCTTCTGCAACCTGATCCAGAATATCATCTATATTCTTCTGGTTCATCTCGATCAGAGCTTCTCTCTGTTCCTCAGTAACCTCCAGCACAAGACTGTCCCCATCCTCTCTGACATCAGTACAGTACTCTTCAAACGCCTCTTTATTATCTTGAAGATCTGTATTGGCGAACTCAAAAAGCGAGCCCGGCAGAGTGATTTCTATCGTCTCCTGCTGTTCTGTTTCTTCATTTATGTTATTCTGCTCTTCTGACGGACTTTGTGCACATGCGGCGCACGCAAAAATTACTGCTGCCAGAAGCACCGCTAACATTGGATAACATCTTTTTTTATTCTTCACTTTTCTACCTCCTTGATTACAAAGCAAGCAAAGCTGGCGAAAGATAAGAAGCAGCACCTCCGGCCGCCCCGAACCCTAATCCTCCTGTTGCAGTTCCTAACGCGATAATTCCGGCAGCAACCAGCAGACAAGTTCCTGCCACCTGTACTGTCTCCCAGTCTATATCGAATTGCGGGATCTGACATGTATATGGAGATTCAACCGGAACAGGAACAGCCAAAGGCTTCCATTTGTCTTTATTATCTTCATATTTCATACCTGCCGTAGATGTAATACTGCCGCCCTCCAGGTCTGTTTTTACAGATTTTTCAATAACTATTTCTGTATTTAAAAGTGTCGACATGCCAAACTTATATGAATAAGTATTTTTCCCAATCGTTTTTTCATAACTGTTTGTCAATAGCCCATTTTCCCAAGTCTGAACGCCATTTCCAAATGGTGTAGTAAAACCAATTGAACTTTCATTTCCTATCTCTCCGCCGAGTTTATACCCTCCAATTTCCCCTTCATAGCTCAGACCTTTTAATTCTATTTTTTGCTCATTGATTATATTTTCAATATTAACCGTTATATTACCATCTGTTTCACCAGATACCTTATAATAAAAGGTCACTCCCGGACCGATTGGTATCTCAAAACCTTCGTCAAGCTTAATTCCCGGAACAGTATCTATAATAGCTGATGTATACAAATCTAGCAGAGCTTTCCGTTCATCTTCGCCAAGTGCTTCTGCCTCTTCCTCCGTCAGCCCGTCTCCTGAAACAATGAGCAGATTTTCATTCGCAGCCAAATATGAATTTAACGCCTCTTTTAAACCTGCACCAATATATTCCGGATAAAATAATCCATTCTCTGGCAGAACCGTATCCGCCAGCTGTGTAACAGAAGTCTTGAAACCTTTTAAGTCTGCCAAAAGTGCTGTAAATCTTGCCTGATAAGAGCTGCTCACATTATTGACTTCCTCGAATATCTGAGTAATCTCTCCCGCTGTAGTATTATTCTTATCAATAACCTTCTTATGATATTCATTTACATTATCTATGTAGTCTTTAATATCCAGAGCGCCGATCCAAGCCTCAAAATCATACCAGCGGTCGCCCCACCAGTCTGTAAAATCGGACCATTTTTCGCTTTCCACCTGCGCAACCAAAGAGAGCAGCTCCTGCTTTGCGCTTTCAGAAAAATCTCTCCTCATATCCGTCCTCCTACTTCAGCTTATCAGCTGCCTTATTATCCGCTTCTGCAGCGCTGTTTCGGACATTTTCGAAAAAACTGATCGAATTTTCAAGGAGTGTCCGAAATCCTTCTTTGACTGCTGAATATTCCTTATCTATGGCTGTCACCATGGCGATCGACTCCCCTGATCCCTCCACGCTTTCCTGATCCACATCTATCCCCTCACATTTCTGTGCCAGATCACGCAGCTTCTGAATTTTTTCCTCCAGCTTTTCTGTATTTATTTTAATCTCCGACATACTTCCGCCTCCCTAAAATAAATAAGAATCTGCATCATTCACTGCCGTAATAAATGAATCACAGACATAATCTACCTGCGCTGAAATTTTCTCCAGCTGTCCGCTCAGCAAAGAGACACATTCTCTGTACGCATTCAGGGAAACTGATATGTCCCCTTCCATCAAAGCCTCCTGCTGGATTTCATCCAATATTGCTGAATATTCCTCCAGGATCTCCTCCAGTTCCCTTCCTCTTCTGCTGCAGAGACTGCCAACTGTCTGCACATAATCGTCATCTATAATCAAATTCGCATCCATCACGCATTCGCCTCCTCCGCTTCCGCTGCGAGCGTTTCACTCAGCCGTGCTTCCCAGTATGCCTTGTTCGAACGCGCAGATGCGGTCTTACTTTCACAGTTATCTATCTTCCCAAGAACTTCCCGCATCTTTCCCAAAACTTTCTGTCCTGCCTCCGACAGCCCTTCATAACTGCGGTTGAACATCTGCCCTGTCAGAAGTTCCTGCATTCCCGCGCAATATACCGGATAAATCCGGTTGCGCTGCGGCATTGCCGCAAGCGCAGCCAGATTCTGCTGCCGAAGCGCCTGACGGTCTCCGAAGCTTGTCTGGAGCCCCGCCACTTTTGCTTTCAGCCGGTCCAGTTCATCCAGATCCTTCTCCAGCTGTAATTTTTCTCTGTTATACTCATCAATGAGTCCTTCATAATAACGTATCTTCGCTCTGATCTCTCCTGATGTCATATCGCCACTTCCTCTCAGCGCACCGACACAGCCCGTCCGGTATGCTCATAATACACAAGAACCGCACTTTTATTTCCCGCCAGTCTCATCAGCGTATAGTCGTCTGCTGATATTTCCACCCGGATCCGTTCTCCCTGCGGATCCGTCCCCAGCAGATAATAATGATGTGAGAAAATCCCGGTATGTGCCTGGTTTTCGCTTACTTCTATATCCTTCAGCGTGACCGTCTTCGTGCCGGACACCAGATCGGCGGCAAGATCCTTCGTAAACCACAGGCAGACCGCCGCGCAGACCGCTGCGATGACCACACCTGCTGTTTTGGTACTTTTTTCCCCTCTTTTCCAGTTATGTATGACCCGCACGATCACATAGATGCACACGATCCATATGACTGATATGCTGCAGCATTCATCCAGCAGTACCAGCTCCCCTGTTTTAGGCAGCAGCAGGCCGGCTGCTATGACTGCCAGTACAAGAATACAGAGAATGATCTCATATTTCTTTATTTTTCTTTCCGATCTGCCCATGATGATATCGTCCTCTCTTTCCTGCCGCCCTCCGGCATTTCACATATTTTTCAGTTCAGGCATCCGTTTGTCTGTACCGGGCTGGTTTGTACGCCATTACCCGATGCTGACCGTAAATTCTTCATCTCCCATACGCACTCTGTCGCCGTCTGAAAGTGCAGTATCCACGCCTGCTTCCAGCACATGTCCGTTAAGGAAGGTTCGGTTAGTAGAGTGATTATCCTGTATGAAGCATTCATTATTCCGGATCGTGATCAGGGCATGTCTGCGGCTGATCGCTGCATTGTCTGTAAGGCAGTAGTCTACATTTCCCGCATCTTTTCCGAACCAGAAGGAAGACTTGTTGATATAGATCGTCTCCCCTGTTTTCTGCCGGATCAGACGTACACTCTGAAGCACCCCGTTGTTGACCATCTGACCGCCAAGCACCATTGTCTCATTGCGATACGGCAGTTCTGACGTCTCACCATAGCCGGAACCTGACGGATTCTGCGCCTGCTGCGGAGCCTGGTATGGCTGCTGCGCCCACTGCTGCTGACCCTGATACGGCTGCTGTGCGCCCCTCTGCTGCTGCGCCTGCTGTGCGCGCTGCTCTGCCATCTGCATCTCCTGATAGAACTGCTGCGGATTATGTATCAGCAGCTGCATCTTACTGCGGTACTGTCTGATCATGATCGCAAAACAGATATCTGCTGTCGCCATTCCTGCATTGGCAAAGAAATTCAGCACTTCCACGTCAGCTAATGACATAAGAGCTCCAATCACCGCTATTCCACCGTTGATATAGCAGAGGATCTCAACATACAGTGAAATATTGTCATCCGGCTGTCCTGTAAGCAAAGTATCTTTTATATTTACGATCATTTTGTTTAATTTCAGATAATAGATAATCTGCACTGCGGAAACTCCGGCAAAGAGAATCATGATAAATACCAGAACTGCATTTGCCGATCCCGTGGAACCATAATATCCTGAAACAGAGTTTACAGCTGACAGAAGGACAATACAGAGGATCTCCAGCAGAACAGCCCCAATACAGGCGAGTACAAGCTGGATGATCGCAATTACCCGCGCCATTGTCAGACCGACTGAAGCGGTCCCCGGCAGCATGTTTCTTTTAGCCGCTGCAAATATCAGCCAGATCCCTGCCACGATCACCATCGCCGGCAGCATGCTCATCAGCATAGAGAATACTGTTATTCCGTTGAACATGCCTGAGACAGCCCGCACAGCGCTGTAATCAAGGCTGCTGTATCCGCCGCTCATCGACATGATCTGATCCATAAGATCCGTAACCCCGGATCTCCCTGCAAGACTTCCCACCAGCCCGAACAAAACATATACAGAATATCCGATCGCTCCTACAAGGAACAGTACAGATACCGACATCTTTCGTATGATACTGATTGCTCCATTTTGCCCATTTGTTGTGTACATAGTTTCTTTCCTCCCTTTTCGCTTTTGTTTTTCTGCCCCTGCTCCGCTGCAGGGGCAGTGATCTGTCCGCTGACAGAATCAGCGGTTCATCCGGGACTATATGCCATCCCATATGTATCGACGTTTATTGAAATAAATAAGTTCCTGTCATAAGAACACCTCCGTTTTCTGCAGATATCTTTCTGTATCAAAATGTGATTCAAGAGTGCCTAGTTACTTTATAACCTTTCCCGTACTTCATCGAACCATTTCATAAAAATTTCGCTGGAATCTATCCCTGTTTTTGCAGAACATATTGATTCATATTGATATTTCGTATCAAATTTTCCGCTGCCACAGTCATAAACCACTTTAACCTCCGTCGGAACCGGTCTTCCATAACGAGTGCAGATTTCCTGCATTTTTTCTAAATCCGCTTCGCCAAGATCTAAAAAATCCCAGACCACATCTGTATCGGACACAATTTTATTGGTAGTTTTTAATTCGCCCTGTATTTCAAAAAAAGCATTAAATGAAATACTGCTCTCTTCTATGGACCCCAAAACGTAAACCTTATCAGCCTCGTTCCTCGCAAATTCCAAGCATAATGAGATAATATGAGCCTGAATATCCATAAATTCATCTTCAAATACTTTTCCCATTCTTCTCTTCACTCCTATACCCTGTGAATTATTTCAGTTCTAACAGTTTCTCAATTTTTTCTAACTCTAAAATTATAGGGCTTGTATAATCCATTGTATCGTCAACAAAACATCGAACGATGCTGTTCCAATGAATATCAGGAAGCTCATTGACATTATCGCAAGATATAATCTGTAACATAACATCATATATTTTTTTTATTATTCCTGAATAGTGTAACTGCGTATTATATTCAGAACGAAGAATCTGTATGATTTTTTCACAGTGCTGCTTTATCTCTTCCATATTTAAGCTTCTTACTAAATTTGTTTTTTCAAAATTTCTTCAATTGTTGTCTCTCTATCATCCTTTAAATCATAAAAGCCTGTATGCACGCCCTCCTCATACAGCCAGCATAAATCTGTTCCATATGGCGCGTCAAAAATTTCCAGCATTACAGGGGCAAATTTGCAAATAGATTCTGCGTTCATAATTTTAAAATTACGGCTATCTGAAACAAATTCATCATCGTCTTCGGATGAATACAGCGTCCAGCCATTTAATTCCTTTATTTCACTTTTTTCTCTGAAAGAGTACCTGACGGGATAACCTTTTATAATGTTTTCCGACACCACAAACCCGCCAAAAGCTGTATTATTTATTTTCATCTGTTTCTCCTCCCAGCAAGCTTATTAGTCCATTTCTCCATGAATATTCTTTTACATAGTCGGCACATGTTTTGCCAAAACTGTCCTTTTCATAAATATTTGAACCGTGGTCTATTAAATATTCATATACCGGCATAATCTCCTCTGTTGTCAGCTTTACAACGGTAATCGCGTATTGAAGAGGGATAGCGCCATATTTATCTCTTCCGTTTATGTCAATACCCGCCTCAACCAGAAGTTGCGTTGCTCTTAGCATGTACTGCGGTTCAGGTCGCAATACTGAAAAATAAAATATATGAAGTGCATTTCTTTGATCTTTTGGACTTTTAAAATTAACCTCCGCTCCCTCAGATAATAAAAATTGAATAATTTTTATTTTTTCTTCCGTATTATGATCATTAACAAATGCTAATTGAAGCAGACTCATTCCTACATATTTATTAAACAAATTAGGATCTCCCGTATAGTATTTCAAAAAATCTGCATAAGTGCCGTCTCTTACTGCATCAAAAATATCCGTGATTCTCATCCTTTATCGCCTCCCTATTCATATTTATGACTTCGATTTGCCGATGGGGTTTCTAATCTATAATTTTCTGGGTCAAATTGAAATTCTTTTAACTCATCCAAAGATATTTCCTGATTTTTGTATTTAAGAAACATCTCGTGATAACTGTACCCCGGTCTATGACCAAAATCTACAACATCCTTTCTTGGCTGACCCGGTTTCCAGTCAATCACTTGTTTTGTATTTGGATCTCGTAAAATACCGTCAGGATCAACACAATTATTATATACCTCTTGTTCAAATTCCAATTTCTTTTTTCCATGCAATTGAGGTCTGCCCTTTGGTTTTCCATCTTTTATGTATGGACCATTTTCCAACGGTTTTTTTGCTTGAAGTTCTCCATCACTATTATTCAAATGATACTTCTGTGCTTCCAACTCCTTCGCCCTCAGCGCAGTCACTTCATCCCAGTTCACCTTATTGACCGCGAGCTGCTCCTCGACCTTCGCGTCCGCCAGCTTCCACGCATCAAGATCTGCCTGGCTCATGCCCGGATGGTTGTTATGGATTCCCAGCTCCGCCTCGCTCATAAACTGATTGTACCGCTTGGCGTCTTCATAACTCATCCTGTCTGTGAACTTAGGTCCTTCCGTGATTCCGATCTTCTGTCCTGCCCAGTCTGCCCCTTTGTCGAGTCCGAGATTCAGCCCGATATTCAAGGCTGCGGACTGCACCTGATTCAGATTCAGATGTTCCGTGGCAAAGGTCGTTATCTCTCCGCTGACATAATCAACCGCCCTGTCTTTCACCGTCTCTGTCACGATCGTACGGCCTGCCGCCTTGATCACAGCGCCCTTTCCCAATCCGGCCGCGCCGTTCACGGCATGTCCGACAGGGATGCACATTCCTGCCACCGTCATGTTAAGTGAGCCCCACAGGTCATAGAGTTCCTGGTTTCCCGCGAAAATCGTATCCCGGATCGGGTTCACCGCCGCAGTTTCAAGATCACCGATGCTTCCCAGATACCAGTCCTGCGCGCCTTCTGCCGCCGTACTCACGCCATAAGCGATAGAACAGCCGCCGGTGACTGCTGCTGTAACTACGATCGGCGTCGCCGCGCCTGCGGTAAAAACAATGGCCGCTATACCCACTCCCGCCGCAAGAGCGCCCTGGAGCATTTTCACCTGGCCTTCCTGCTCTCTCGCCTCGCATGCAGCCTCATAGTCTGCCTGCATCTGGGCAAAGGCTTTCTCCTGCTCTGCCGCTGCCAGCTCGATCTCTTCCTGATGCTCCTCCACGTACTGTCCTGCGGCGACTGCCCTCTGATACAGATCCAGCATATTCGTATTGCCCGCCACAGCTCCGGGCTGATAGGACGGTATACTGGTGCCGTTATTGAGATAGTCCAGCACCGCCGCCTGGAGACTGTCGATCATCCCCTGCACATCTGACCGCACTGCCTGAAGCTCACTGCTCTCATAATCACCGATCTCCGTCTCGAAATCTCCAAGCTCGCTTTTCAGGCCGTCCAGCGTGTTCTTCAGATTATCGATCGAAGGATTTTTCAGATAGATCAGGTCTGAAACACTGTTCACACTTCTCCCGATACTGTCTGATACCTCCTGCAGAGTCTCCGACTCTCTCCCAAGCTTGTCCTGTACCTCCCGCAGAATCTCCTGCGGGATACTGGAATAGAGACTGGCGTCGATGTCATAATAACCGATTTTATATAAGAGCAGCCTTGCCTGATAGTACTGCAGCGTAGTCTGCAGAAAACTGACAAGCAGTCCATGCACTTCCTGGAGATACGCCTTGGCTGATTCAGCGCTGGCTCCGCTGAAGCTTTCCATCGATATCAGCCTCTCATATTCTCCCGACCAGTCTTCCAATTCATTATACCATCCGCTGATCCTGTTGCATATCATAACATACAGCTGATCCATCGCCGCATATTTGATCACATATTCTTTTCCACTCATACTGCCGCCACCTTCGCTTCACATCTGTCTTATTTCCAGAGCTGTGCCAGAAGTTTGTCCACAGCGTCCAGGCTGTTTCCCATCTTCCGGATTGCCTCGATATCCTTCAGCAGAAGGCTCCGATAGTTCTGCATGACTGCCTGCAGCTGTCCGTACTGCGCCACATACTGTTCAAAAGCATCCGCCTTTTCCCCCATCGAAGACCAGCTCTCCGCCGTAATATTGATATTTTCCGCAGCGCTTTTCATAGAAGCGATCCGCGCCACGAAATAGACCTGATTCAGCCCGATCGTCCCTGCCATAAGAACACCCCCGTTTCCTAATTACAAAGCTTCTCAATTGTATTGATCAGTGAATTGATCAGAGATCCCAGGTACAGGATATCCCCATTGAGCTGCATGTTCTCATTCTCCAGCCGCGTGATCTCGTCGCACACCGCGTCCAGGATCTCGTCGATCCGGTCTACATAGGTATCGTAGCCGGGCACGATCGTGCTGTTGAATTCGTTCGCCGTCTTTGTACTTTTATCCCCGGTCCACTCTGTAAACTGCGAGCCGCTCTGGGCATAATCCTTCAGGGACTGATACCTTCCCTTTGCGATTGCTTTCTGCGTCTCCAGGTTTGATTTCACTGTCTTCAGGCGGGAAATCTTCTCCCTGTTCTGCCTGCATGTACTCTCCTTGCTTTCCCGTTCCCTCTCATAGCCTGACTTCTGGCTTCTGGCATTCTGGAGTTCTCGCTGCCGTCTCTGCTCCTCACTTGACGTCCCCACTTTCGCCCCTCCTCTTTTTATTCCACTCGGTCACATTCACGCGGTCAAAATCAGAATTGCGGTACCACTCATTGATATTATCAACCATCATCTTATCATCGTCGTCCGTATATCCCTCGAAGACTATCTTTGCGATATCCTCATGGTTAAAATACATGATCTGATCCCCAATGATTCCCTGTGGATAGAGGCATCCGCCATAGTCGAAAAATCCTGCCGGCGCAGTTACCGCCGTGACAAGCCCTCTCGCGATGATCACGACTTTCTGGACTCCTCCTTTTAAGATCACGATACTCCCGAGCGGGAGATAATCTATCTTTTCTTTTCCTTCCATTGTGCATTTCCTTTCTCATTTCATCTGAACTGTATTCTTATCTGAACTGCGTCAGTTATCTTCTCTTCTCATTCTGAGGTATTCTCCGGGGCGCCCGACGCGCCCCGGAGCCCTTCTGGCAAAACTGCTGTTCTTCGCCTCTTAAGCTCTGAACTGGCTTGCGATGCTCGCATCTGTCTCTTCCACGATCTTTGCCGTAGAATCAAGAGCCTGTGCGATCTCACGGATAAGCTCTTCCGCTTTCTGGAAGCCCGGTTTCAGTTCCTGATAACGTGCTGCGTAGGACTCGCTTGCAGCGCCTTCCCACTCACTCTGCAGCATCTGGAGCAGAGAATCCATCTTTGTGATGACTCCGTTCACAGTATCAGCCTCATTGCGGTACTGGTTTGCTCTCTCCCTCATCTGATCCGGGGTGATTCTGATTTGATTTGCCATAGGTTTCTTCCTCCTTGGAAATTTATTTATATATCCGGTTTTCCCGGGTATATACCTGTTATTCCCGGACGCAGAGTGCGGTCTTGAGCTTCACGCACTCATTGTCCCGTATGTAGTAGCCGTCTCCTGTCTCGATCGGCTTCTTGAATTTTCTCGCCACTGCAAGCGGCATATCATAAATCTTCATATTAGAAATATCGTCAAAATACATCATCTGATGCTGATCCCTGATGTTTTTAAAGATCTCAGGGGCACTGTACGGTATCGCCGCATTCTCCAGCGCCGAAACGATGATACAGACATTCAGGTTCTTGTAGCGCCCGGTCACATTCTTATAAGCCTCCATCGCCTCACGGTCGCTGCAGACTGCTGCGGCCGCATCGTAGTTATCGATGATGAGCAGGAGCAGCGGAGCAGCGGCAAGCACTGTGTCGTCGCCTGCAGCCAGGGCGTCATACCGCTCTTTCAGCTGCGCTTCGATCTCCTTGATAAAACGGGCCGCATCGTCTGTAAGGATGCCGTATCCGCAGGTATTGCCGTATTCCTTCAGCGGCGCCAGCCGCTTCCCTATGCTGTCCGAGATATAGACCCTGCTCTGTCCCGGATACATAGCCTCAAGCATATTGACTGTATACCGGATCCAGTTGTGCCGTCCTGCTCCCTCTCTTCCGGCGACCGCCAGGACGCCGACCGAGGCAAGATCCATGGAGTACGGCATGACCGTGTCGTAATCCAGGCCTGCAACGATCGAAAATCTCTTCTTCATCATTCCCCGGAATTCTTCCTTCATATACTGTTCGTTCAGAACTGCGGGGATCAGCGGTATCCTGCGCGCCGCCATATCCCGGCTCGCCGCATTGGTCCGGGCAATGTATTCTCTGATCTGATCTGCTCTCTCATATTCCTTCTCTCCGGAGAATGCCAGGTAGCACTGGCACTCCAGATGTTCCTTCTCGATCTCCACCAGGCATCTCCCCGGTATGTTGTCGAGCCGCTGGCTGCAGTGTTCGAACAGAGAGCTGTACTCATTCGAATCATTGCAGAATGTGGCGATCCTCGCGGAAAAATTGGACAGATACTTATATCCGATCCCTGCCGTCTGTGCATTCGCTATCACAATGCTGATGCCGACTGAAATGCCTTCCCTGCAGAGATTCAGAAGTTCATCGTCATCCTGGAAGTATAGCTCTTTGAGCGCTGTCAGGTTGTCAATGATGAGCACGATCTGCGGAAGATCCTTCCTTCCCGCTTCTCTATATGCTGCGAACGAGCTGACGCCGACTGAGATCAGCCGCTCTTTGCGCTCCTCCATCTCTGTGCGCAGAAGCTTGAACAGATTCTTCAGCTTCTCATCCTCCGAAGCACAGACAACTCCGCCCACATGGCTCAAACCGTCGAAGATCTTCAGTACCCTGGAGGCAAAATCCAGGATATAAATATTCACTTCATCCGGCGTATATCTCGAAGACAGGCTCCGGATGATATTCTGAAGGATATTCGTCTTTCCGGTCTGCGCAGATCCGATGATCATGAGATTCCTTGTACCGAGATCCACGGAGTAGACGCCCTGATACTGATTATCCGGATCATCATAGATACCCAGATCCGCATAGAATCCACCCGCTGCGCCCGCGCTCTGCTCCTGAAGGACAAAGTCGATCTGCTCCGCAAGCGCCGGGAGACAGATATCCGGCAGTTTTTCCAGATGCTTCTTATGGCAGTACTCAGCCACATACTCCACGATCGCGTCTAACTGAGTCAAAGTCTCGTTTTCACTCTTTTCTTTCTTCTGCACGAAGACCGGTGTCTTCCTTCCCGCATCAGGGACGCTGTATATCGCAAACTCCCTGACGCTGCCATCCTCCGCCGCTGCCGGCGAGCCGCTGTACGCGGACTGGAACAGCTCGAAGATCTCATTATTGCCGACCTGCAGATAGGCGCGGCCCGGCTCCTTGATCTCCGCTGCCAGAGGAGATTTGAGCACCTCGTTGCTGTCCTCTTTGCTCTGCACCTTCAGGCAGAGCTTGAACCGGGAGTTGCTCCAGATCTGCTCGTTGACCTGTCCGGCAGGCTTCTGTGTTGCCAGGATCAGGTGTACGCCCAGGCTTCGCCCGATACGGGCTGCTGAAATCAGCTCTTTCATAAATTCAGGCTGCTCCGCCTTCAGCTCTGCGAACTCGTCTACGATGATAATCAAATGAGGAAGAGGTACCTCCGCCTCACCGGCTTTATATTTCTTAATGTACTTGTCAATATGGTTCACATCGGCGTCCGCAAACAGCCGCTGACGCTTCTGCAGTTCCGCCTTGATCGATTTCAGCGAACGGTTGATCGCCTTTCCGTCTATATTCGTGATCGCTCCCAGCAGATGGGGCAGGTCCTCGAACTGATTCACCATGCCGCCGCCCTTGAAGTCGATGATCACAAACCCGACTTCATATGGATGGAACAGCGTCGCCATGGACAGGATATAGGTCTGAAGGATCTCAGATTTTCCGGAGCCCGTCGTTCCTGCCACCAGTCCGTGCGGTCCGTGCGCCTTGTCGTGGAGATCCAGCTCCACAATCCCCGTCTTCGATACGCCGATCGGCGCCGCCATAGAGCGGAATACCTGCGAGCGCTTCCAGCGCTGATCCAGCTCAAGGTCGTCCACCGAAAGAATGTGCAGCATCTCGAACATACTGATATTCCGTGTCAGAGAACCTTCCAGCGAGATTTCTTCCGTATAGACCGGGGCAAGGATGTCCACGACTCTCTTCGCCGCCCTGTCACTGATATGCGGGTAGGCGAATCCATGCGTCTGCGAGCGGTCCTCCGCGCTGATCAGGACTCCCTGCTGAGAATCCAGAATATTCACCAGCGCCGCGCATCCCACCGGGATCTCCGAGCGGTCGTTTCCGAAAAATACAAACGTGACGCCCAGATCCTTCGCCTTCTCTACAAACCGCGACACCGGATGCTTCTTGAAGCCATACTCATCATAGAAAAATACGATAATATGATTCTCATAGGACTTCTCCTGCTCCCTTGCGGACAGCTCCTTATACAGATATTCAAAGATCAGGTTCTTGCTCTCATCATCGCTTACGATCGCCCTCGTGTCTGTCTGCGCGCAGTATGCTCCGGGCAGGAAACGCAGCCAGTGTATCCGGTCCTTATGCTGCTCCTCCACAACAAAGAACAGCCTGACGTCTGTGAAATACTGACGAGTGACAAGATCCACGATCATATTTTTGAAGATTTCAAACCGGTACTGTTCCGGACCCGTGATTCCTACGGCATTCACTGCCTTCAGGTCGCATACGACAGGAACATTCTGTACATATTTATATGCCTCACAGATCTGTTCCGGCATCAGCTGCAGCTCGTCCTCGATCTCCAGCCTCTCCTGCTTCTTATACTTCACCGGACGCCTGGATTCCACAGCGCCGCTCCCGAGGCGGATGCAGAGGAAATCTTCGTCCTCCGGAACACGGTCGAACAGATCCGGCGAAAAGCTCTCCAGCCTTTTCTTCTCCGACTCCTGGGAGATATAGATCTCCTCCAGAGTTCTCTGTTCTTCCATACGGCACTGCTCGATCTCCGCCTTTTTCTTCTCAATATACGCGTTATATTTGACGATCCGGTTCTCGCATCCCTCTTTATAATCTTTCTTCCCTTCCATCACTCCCATAACTGCGGTTATGATGGCAATCACACCGGAGATCAGTGAGAAGATGATCATCGTTCCTCCGAGGAACGCCATCGCGCCCGCCGCCACCAGGATTCCCATGGACGGGAACAGCCTCATGAACAGATTGTTCTTCGGCTTCTGCGGCTTTTCCGGCGGATCAAGGATCTCGATCTCGTCCTCGCAGACGATAGTCTTAAGCCTTGTATTCCGGCTGAATCCGGGGTAGCTCTTATGCCCCGGCAGATCCCGCGACACCAGTCCCGTGACAGTCATATCACCCCTGATCTCTGTTCTCAGCTTCCCGTTTTTATAATAGAAGGAAAAATCCGAGACAGAAAAGAAATCCCCGTTCTTGATCTCTTCCCTCATCTCCGCCTTCTTCCCGTTATGGTACACACCGTACCTGGTTCTCTCAATCTGCAGAAGAAGCGAGCTGCCCTGCCGGGTAAGCACCATGGATTCACTCCCCGTATACTGGCTGTTCAGGCTGATCTGACATCCACCGCCGCTTCCGATACGCAGCGACTGCGTCTGCCCCAGCTCGATGACGCGCTCATATTTCTTCTCCCCGCTGTCGAAATCGATCAGAAATTCCAGCCGGAACGCCAGGTTGTCCGATTCCTGGTATTTCACTTCCAGGATATCCCCGTGCTCCAGCTCCGCCGTCATCAGCTTGCGCACATCCCCGAAGGAGAGGTAAAGGTTGTCCGAGCAGATCAGGGACCATTTCCCGTTCATCTTTATAAATGTAAGCTCGATCTGCCCGAAGAACAGATCTCTGTGCAGACGCGCTCCGCAGTCGATCCCCGTCCCGACCTTCAGTTCACCGGCGTCGTCTGCCAGCTCGATCTCTTTGTAGAGATTTTTGTTGGAGATAATAATCTTATATCTGTTTTCCATTCCCCGCCTCTCCTATTCTGTAAAGTTGACGATACTGCCGTTTCTGATCC
>CALWQS010000036.1 GCA_944383745.1 uncultured Mediterraneibacter sp.
TGTTACAGCGAGGCAGATTTTATTGATTATCTGAACAAGTATATGTTTCCGAACGAAAGGTCTGTGGCCGTTAAAAATCTCGGATGGACCGGGCTGGGAGAAGAACTTCCGGAAGAGTTCCGGGAACTGCCGTATTTTAATTTTTAAGAGATGGGTGCCGAATTTATCTGCGGGCGCTGTGAAGAGAGAAATCACAGCGCCCGCTGCTTCGGCGTCTTCGAGATAAATTGAATTGCAAGAGATGCATTTATCAAAATCTCTTGCTTTCCCTCTTTGTCGGAGATAGAATGTCTCTATAGCGGCAAAGCCCGGGATAATACAGCGCCCGCCGCGGTTTCGCGGAGAATAAGGAGGAAGCCATGAGAGCGACGGTTTTGGTGGACAATATTGAAAACAATATAGGAAACGATACGATACAGGGCGAGTGGGGACTGAGCTTTTTCATCGAGTATGGAGATGCGAAGTTTCTTCTTGACGCCGGGCAGTCAGGCCTGTTCGCAGAGAACGCGCGGAAGCTGGGACTTCCCCTGGAGGAAGTGGACTATGCGGTGCTCTCACATGCCCACTACGATCATGCGGACGGCATGGAGACTTTCTTTGAGTGCAACAGCAGGGCGCGGCTGTATTTGAGAGAAGGCTGCGGGGAGAACTGCTACAGGATCAAGGAGGGCGCCTGGAAGTATATCGGCATCCGGGAAGGATTCCTTGAGAAATACAGGGACAGGCTGGCCTATGTGTCGGGCGACCTGGAGATCCGCCAGGGCGTCTGGCTGCTTCCGCACCGCACGCCGGGACTGGAGCTTGCAGGCAGGAGAGAGAAGATGTTCCTTAAGGAGGGAGAAGACTGGGTCACGGACTGTTTTGCCCATGAGCAGAGTCTTGTGTTTGAGACGCCGGGCGGACTTGTTGTCTTCAACAGCTGTTCACACGGCGGCGCAGATACAGTGATCCATGAGGCTGCCGCCGCATTTCCGGGAAGAAAGGTGCGGGCGCTGATCGGCGGATTTCATCTGCATAATAAGTCGGAAAAATATGTCAGGGAGATCGCGGAGAGGATCCGAGGAACCGGAGTTGAGGAAATCTTTACAGGGCATTGTACCGGAGACGAGGCGTACGGAATCCTGAGAGAAGAACTGGGAGACAGGGCGCATCAGCTCAGGGCGGGACTGCAGATGGAGTTCTGAAAATGAAAAGAGTGGAGACGAGTAAATGAATCAGGAAATATTAAACAAGCGGATCGCTGTCGTCGGAATCGGCGGTGTGGGAGGATACCTGGCTGGCATGCTGGGAAGAGTGTGCGGTCATCTGACGATGGCTGCAAGAGGCTGCAGAAGGGAATCCATCCTTGAGAACGGGCTTGTGCTGCACAGTGATTATAAGGGAGAGATCCGGGTGAGGCCGGAGCATGCTGTCCCTGTCAGTGAGATGGGAGAGCAGGATTACATCTTCGTGTGTGTGAAAAATTATTCTCTGGAAGAGGTGTGCCGGGAGATGGAGCACGCCGTGACAGAGGACACGGTCATTATCCCGGTCATGAACGGAGTGGATCCGGGCGAGCGGATCAGGAGCCTGCTCGGCAGGGGCACGGTGGTAGATTCTCTGATCTATATCGTGGCATTCGCGAATGAGGATTATTCGATCACCCAGCAGGGAGATTTCGCGAACCTGCGCATCGGGATCAAGAATGCGGATGGAGCGCAGCAGACGAAGGTGCGCGAGGTGTCGGCGATTCTGGAAGGAGCGGATATCGACCATCAGATCGCAGAGGATATTGAGGTGGAGATCTGGAGGAAATATATCCTGAACTGTGCGTATAATACAGAGAGCGCATATTATGACAATGCGATCGGACAGCTCAGGAGTGATCCTGTGAAGGCGAAGGAATACGAGGCGCTGGTGCAGGAGGCTTATGAAGTCGCCCTGGCAAAGGGCGTGGGTGTGAAGCAGGAGCATGTGGACGCCATCCTGCACAGGTTCTACTATGAGCTGGCGGAGGATGCGACCAGTTCGCTTCAGAGAGACATCCGTGCGGGAAAGCGCGCGGAGGTGGAGACGTTCAGCGGCTATATCGCGCAGGAGGCGGAGCGGCTCGGAATCAGCGTTCCGGTGACGGAGAAGATGTATGAGGGACTGAAAGCACACCAGAAGTAGAGTGGAAGAAAAGGAGGCGGCGGGATGCAGATCACGGATCTGTGGATTCGGAACTTTAAATCGATCAGGGACATGCATATCGGGGAGATTGAGAATGCACTGATCCTCGTGGGAAAGAACGACACGGGAAAGACCGCCGTTCTCGATGCAGTGCGCGCAGTCGGCGGAGATTATACGGTCCGGGAGGAGGATTTCCAGGAAAACTATCCGAATATAGAGATCATGGTCACGCTTCAGATCACCGATGAGGACCTGAAGCGGTTCCACAGATACGGGATTGTCAGCACGTACCGCAGATATGAGGCGTGGCACAGGGATTTCTGCAGGAAGCTGCCGTCCTATCAGGACGGAGCGCTGGTCTTCGAATATTCTGTCAACCGGGAGGGGCGTGTCCGCTACGGTGACGGACACCAGAAGAACAACAGTTATATCCCGCTCCTATTTCCGCATATTTACTATATGGATGCGGAGCGCAGCCTGGAGAAGCTCCAGGCTGACCTGCTTCTGATGCAGGAGGATGAACTGCTCAAACAGATGCGTTCCGGCTGCTGTATGTTCGACATAGCCAAGAGGTGCAACCGCTGTTTCTCCTGTGTCGGGCTGATTCAGAAGAAGACGCCTGAGGAGCTGAATGCATTTGAGGCGGCGAAGCTTCTGGAATATAAGCTGTACAGTCTGAACCTGGATTCATTTTCCAGGAGAGTGAATGAGAATTTCCGCAAAAACGGAGGGCGGGATGAGATCGCATATTCTATGAATCTGGATGTTGAGAGCACACTCTCTGTCACGGCGGAGGTACGGCGCAGAGGACAGCAGGACAAGTGGCCGCTGACCGCAATGGGAAAAGGGATGCGGAGTATCTACATGCTCTCTCTTCTTGAGACATATGAGGAAGAGGGGCGGCAGAACGCAGATCTCATTCTGGTGGAGGATCCGGAGATCTTTCTCCACCCGAAGCTTCAGAAGGTGTCGGGGGATATCCTGTACAGGCTGTCCCGGAAGAACCAGGTGATGTTCTCCACCCATTCGCCGAATCTCCTGCCGAACTTCAGCAGCAGGCAGATCCGGCAGGTGTACCTGAACCGGGAGGGCGTCTCGGAAATGCGGGAGAGGACGGATATCAGCGCCGTGCTGGATGAGCTGGGGTATTCGGCAAATGACCTTATGAACGTGAATTTCGTATTCATCGTGGAAGGAAAGCAGGATAAGAGCAGGCTTCCCCTGCTCATCCGCAAATATTATTCCGAGACATATGACAGCGAGGGGAATCTCTCGCGGATCGCGATCATCACGACGAACAGCTGTACGAATATCAAGACCTATGCCAATCTGAAATATATGAACCAGGTCTATATCAAGGATAATTTTCTCATGATCCGGGACGGGGACGGCAGAGACCGGGAAGAGCTGAAAAGGCAGCTCTGCAGTTACTATGCCCGCCGGAATGAGGAGGACGCGGACCGGCTCCCGCGGGTGACGGAGAAGAATGTGCTTGTGCTGAAGTATTATTCCTTTGAAAACTATTTCCTCGATCCGAAGGTCATGGCGCAGATCGGAGTGCTGGAATCAGAAGAGCAGTTTTACGAGATTTTTCTGGAAAAATGGAAGGAATATCTGCACCGGCTGAAGAGCGGGCAGAAGCTGAAAGAAGTGATCGGCGGCGACATTGAGACTGCGGAAGATATAAAAAAATATATGGAAGAAATTAAAATATATCTCCGCGGACATAATCTGTATGATATCTATTATGGAAGATATAAGGAAAATGAACAGGAGATCTTAAGGCAGTATATTAACGCTGCGCCGAGGGAGGATTTCGCAGATATCCTGAACCCGATCGACAGCTTCCTCTATTTTGAGAGCAGAAAAAAGCATTGAGCAAAAGAAGCAGACAGAAAAGAGCAGACAGAAAAGAGCAGACAGAAAAGGAGCAGACAGATGAGCAAAAAGGACGAAAAGACAAATGTCATGCGTATACTGGATCAGAAAAAGATCGAATATAAAAGCTACAACTATCTTCAGACAGGAGCCGTGAACGGCATGGAGGTCGCGGAGGCGCTGAATGAAGATCCGGGGATGGTGTTCAAGACTCTTGTCACGGTGGGGAAGTCAAAGACAAATTATGTGTTCGTGGTTCCGGTGAACAAGGAACTGAATCTGAAAAAGGCGGCACACAGCGTGGGTGAGAAGAGTATAGAGATGATCAAACAGAAGGAGCTGCTTCCTCTGACCGGCTATATCCACGGCGGATGCTCGCCGATCGGGATGAAGAAGCAGTTTGTCACCACGATCGACAGCAGCGCGGAGAACTACGGGAGGATCATCTTCAGCGCGGGCAAGATCGGGTATCAGGTGGAAGTGAGCCTTGAGGATCTGAAAAAAGTGATCCGGTATCAGCTCGATGAGATTGCGGAATAGGAGAAAACTGTAAATGTTGATTTCACTTGCAGCCTGTATTACAGGCTTTTTGCTTGACTTTCTGTTCGGCGACCCGGTCTGGCTGTATCATCCGGTCCGGGTGATCGGAAATTTCATATCATTCGGAGAAAAGACCCTGCGTAAGATCTTCCGCAAAACGCCGGGAGGGGAACTGGCAGCGGGAACCGTACTGTGGTTTCTGACGGCGGGGCTTTCTTTTTTGATCCCTTTCGCAGTGCTGATGGGAGCGCAGACGCTTCATCCCGCGCTGCGGTTCGTGCTCGAGAGCTTCTGGTGCTATCAGATCCTGGCGGCGAGATGCCTGGTGAAGGAGAGCGGGAAGGTCTATGACCGGCTGAAGGAGAACGACCTGCCCGGGGCCAGGAAGGCGGTGTCCATGATCGTGGGCAGGGATACAGAGAATCTTACATATGAAGGCGTGACAAAGGCGGCTGTGGAGACGGTGGCGGAAAATACATCTGACGGGGTGACAGCGCCGCTTTTATATCTGATCCTCGGAGGCGCGCCCCTTGGATTCCTGTATAAGGCGGTCAACACGATGGACTCTATGCTTGGATATAAGAATGAGAAATATCTGTATTTCGGAAGGTTCCCGGCGAGGATGGACGATGTGTTCAACTATATCCCGTCCCGGATCACGGCGCTGCTTATGACCGCGGCGGCGTTTCTCACGGGGATGGACGGGAAGAACGCGTGGAAGATTTATTTAAGAGACCGCAGGAAACACTCCAGCCCCAACGCGGCGCAGACCGAGGCAGTCTGCGCGGGAGCTCTCAGGGTGCGCCTCGCAGGGGACGCGGTTTATTTTGGTAAACTATATAAGAAAGAATACTTAGGCGACAGCCTGCGCCCTGTTGAGCCTGAGGATATCAGGCGGGCAGGGAAGCTGATGTATGTGACGGCGGCTCTGGTGCTTGTGCTGTTCGGGGCGGCGAAGGCCGCGGTGATTTTTGCTTTGTGAAAAAACAGAAGAAACTGAAAAGTATACAGGAGGAAGGCATGGAATACGTACACGGAGGAGACATCTATACATATAAGGGAATGCTTGATTTTTCCGTGAATGTGAATCCGCTGGGACCGTCAGAGCGGGTGATTGATGCGGCGAAACGCGGCGCGGAGAGGGCGATGGAATACCCGGACAGCCGGTGCGGCAGGCTTAAGGAAGCGCTGGCAGAGAAGAAGGGGATCCCGGCGGAGCGCTTCATCGCGGGAAACGGCGCGGCGGATCTGTTCTTTTCTCTTGTTCTGGCTGAGAGACCCCGCACGGCGGTGATCCCGGTGCCGGCGTTCTCGGAATATGAACAGGCGCTGAAGACGGTGGGCTGTGAAGTCCGAGAATATTTTCTAAAAAAAGAAAATAATTTCCAACTGACAGAGGATTTCCTGAATGAACTGCCGCCGGAGACGAATATCGTTTTCCTGTGCAGCCCGTCCAACCCGGCAGGGCAGGCGATAGACAGAAGGCTTCTCCTGAGAATCGCGGATCGGTGTGAAGCACGTGGGACTCGGCTTGTTGTCGATGAATGCTTCATTGATTTCCTCGCAGAGCCGGAGGAGTATACCATGGAGAAGATGACAGAGAAGTATCCCTGCCTCTTTGTCGTCCAGGCGTTTACGAAGATCCATGCAGTCCCCGGGCTGCGGCTTGGCTATGGGATCACATCAGATATGGAGCTCCTTGAGAGGATGCAGCAGGTCCGACAGCCGTGGAGCGTGTCCATTCCAGCGCAGGAGGCGGGGATCGCGGCGCTTTGCGACGAGGAGAGAGTGCGCGCCGCCAGGGAGCTGACCTGCCGGGAGCGGGCGCGTATGGAGAAAGAGCTGCGGGAATGCGGAGTCGGGGTGATCCCCTCTCAGGCAAACTTCATCCTCATGCACAGCCCGCATGATCTGTTCGCGCATCTGAAGGACAGGGGGATCCTGATCCGGGACTGCTCCAACTACAGCGGTCTTGGAAAAGGATGGTACAGGACTGCGGTGCGCAGGGAAGAAGAGAATGACCGGCTGCTGGAGGCGGTCCGGCAGATCTGCCAGGGACCGGTCCGGCATCCTGCGAAATGGCAGGAGGATGCAGGCACAGAAGCAGCAGAGGGCGGAGAAGCAAAAGAAAAACAGGAAAAGAGACAGGAGGAGTACAGTGGCTAGATCGATCATGATACAGGGGACGATGTCCAACGCAGGCAAGAGCATTCTCGCCGGAGGGCTCTGCCGGGTGCTGCGGCAGGATGGTTTCCGCGTGGCGCCCTTTAAATCACAGAATATGGCGCTCAATTCCTTTATCACCCGGGAAGGACTGGAGATGGGACGGGCGCAGGTGATGCAGGCGGAGGCGGCAGGCATAGAGCCGGATGTGTGCATGAACCCGATCCTGCTCAAGCCCACCAATGATACAGGCTCACAGGTGATCGTGAACGGGGAGCCTGTCGGGACGATGTCCGCGGCGGAATATTACAGACATAAGAAGGAATATATCCCTGCGATCCTGGAGGCATACCGCCGGCTGGAGCAGTCCTTTGATGTGATCGTCATCGAGGGAGCGGGAAGCCCGGCGGAGATCAACCTGAAGCAGGATGATATCGTCAACATGGGGCTCGCGGAGCTGGTGGACGCTCCGGTGCTCCTTGCCGGGGATATCGACCGGGGAGGGGTGTTCGCGCAGATCGTCGGCACAGTCATGCTCCTGGAAGAGAAAGAGAGAAAGCGGATCAAGGGTACGGTCATCAATAAATTCCGCGGCGACGTGTCCATCCTGAAGCCGGGGCTTGCAATGCTGGAAGAGAGGACAGGGATCCCTGTACTGGGCGTTGTCCCGTATTTTTATCTGGACATTGACGACGAGGACAGCCTGACGGAGAGGTTTCAGAAAAAGAAAAGCGCGGGGCTCGTCGACCTGGCGGTGATCCGGCTGCCGCGAATCTCTAATTTTACCGATTTCGCCCCTCTTGAGGCGCTGGATGAGGTGAGCGTCAGATACATCTCATCTCCGGCTGAGTTCGGGAATCCGGACGCGGTGCTCCTTCCGGGAACGAAGAATACCATACAGGATCTCCTGTGGATGAGGCAGAACGGGCTGGAGGCGAAGATCCTTCAGCATGCGGGACGCGGCGGGCTGGTGTTCGGCATCTGCGGCGGCTATCAGATGCTGGGGCTGTCGGTCTCTGATCCGGACGGGGCGGAGCAGAAGGGCACGGTCAAGGGGCTTGGGCTTCTTCCTATACGCACCGTGTTCCGGCAGGAGAAGCGAAGGACGAGAGTACAGGGGCATTTCCAGAAGCTCTCAGGCATTCTGGAAGGCATGAGCGGCGCTGCATTCGAGGGGTATGAGATCCATATGGGAGAGAGCAGCGGGGACGCGCCTGCGCTTGTAGAGTTCACGGAGGAGACGGCGGGGAGAACCGGTTCGGCGCTCCGCGCGGACGGCGCCCGGTGCGGGAATGTCTGCGGCTGCTATATCCACGGGATTTTCGATGCGCCCGAGGCGGCAGAGGGTTTCCTGTCTGCGATCCTGAAGATAAAGGGATATGACCCGGATCGAATCCGGGTGACGGACTGGAAGTCGCACAAGGAAGAGCAGTACGACAGGCTCGCCGACATTATCCGGAGCAGTCTGGATATGGAGGCGGTCTACAAGATCATTGAGAAAGGAAATGATGCGCCATGCATTCTGTAATACGGATCGGAAGCCGCGAGAGCGCGCTGGCTGTCCGGCAGGCAGAGATCATCCGGGATCTGATCCTGGAGAGTGAGCCGGAAGCAGAGATCGAGATCATTACGATGAAGACGACGGGAGATAAAATCCTGGATAAAAGCCTGGAGAAGATCGGCGGGAAGGGGCTGTTCGTCAAGGAGCTGGACCGCGCCCTTATGGAAGGGCGGATCGACCTTGCGGTGCACAGCTTAAAAGATATGCCCATGGAGGAAAAGGAAGAGCTCCCGATCCTTGCCTATGGAAAGCGGGAGGATCCGAGGGACGTCCTCATCTATCGGAAAGGACTGACAGAACTGCCGGAGCGTCCGGTGATCGGCACGTCCAGCAGGCGCCGGGCACTGCAGATGGAGCAGCTCTTCCAGGGATGTACTTTCCGGGGAATCCGGGGAAATGTGCAGACAAGGATGCGGAAGCTGGAGGAGGAAGGCTATGACGCCACCCTCCTTGCAGCGGCGGGGCTGAAGCGGCTTGGCATGGAGCAGGCGGCGGGAAGGTATCTCTCTGTGGAAGAGATGATCCCGGCGGCGGGGCAGGGAATCCTTGCCGTGCAGGGAAGACGAAAAGCAGATTATAGCTGGCTCCGTAAAGTAGATGACCCGGCGAGCCGGGCGGCGGCGCATGCGGAGCGGCAGTTCATCCGGGTGCTGGGCGGCGGATGCACCTCACCGTCGGCGGCTCATGCGGAGGTGAGCGGCAGTGAGCTTAAGCTGACCGGCCTGTGCTGGAGCGAGAAGTCCGGGCAGTATTCCCGGGGAGTGCTGTGCGGGGAGACCTGCCGGGCGGAGCAGCTGGGGGAAGCGCTTGCCAAGCGGCTGCGGCGGGAAGCAGAACAGGGATAAGAGGACTGGAATAAGAGAACTGGGATAAAAGAGCAGATAAAAGAAAGCTGGGATAAGAAAGGATGTCAGGGATGGAGAAGGAGACGAAAGGAGTCCGCACCAAGCGGCAGATTTATCAGTGCGCGATGGATTTGTTCCGGGAAAAAGGGTATGATCAAGTCTCAGTGGAGGAGATCGTGAGAACGGCGGGGACGGCGAAGGGAACCTTTTATATTTATTTTCATTCTAAAGCGGACATTATCCTGGAAATGCTCCGGCAGTACGATGATTACTACGATCATGTCATGCTGTCCATGGACCCAAAGACACCGGTGGACCGCCGCATGGAGGAGATCGTAAGAGCCGCCTGCCGGTTCACACAGGAGGTGATCGGGCTGGATCTGATCCGGGTGCTCTACACGAAGCAGCTGGGGGCGGGGAAGGCGCACAAGAGACTCCTGAATGAGGACAGAGCACTGTTCGGCATTCTCGCGCAGCTGATCCGGGAAGGGCAGGCGGAGGGAGTCTACCGCCCGGAATACAGCGCGGAGGATGTGACGATGCTGCTCCTGCGGGGGATCCGTGCTGTTTTCTTCGAATGGTGCAGCAGCGGCGGGGAAGTGGACCTGACCGGGGAGTGCCTCTGGCTGCTGGAGGTGGCTGAGCGGGGCTTCCGCGTCTGACAGAAGATTTTGAAGTGATGTTAAGAGAAAGGGTTCTGAGAATGAACTCTTTTTTTATGCAGAAAAATTCATAATAATTCATAATAATTCTTGACGGATTCCCGAAACGGGCAGTATATTAAAATAAAATTAAATATGACTGCGGTCATATTCGCGCAGATTTTAAAGTTTTCAGGAAGGAATGAAGAGAATTATGGGAAAAGAACGAAAAACAGGCGGAATCCTGGGGACCATTGAGCGGGTCGGCAACATGCTGCCCCATCCGTTCATCTTGTTCCTGTATATCATTGCAGCCCTGGCAGTCCTGTCAACGGTGCTGTCGCTGATCGGGGTATCCGCAGTCAATCCGACTACGGGCGAACTGGTTGAAGTGCAGAATATTATCAGCCGGGACGGCCTTGTGTGGATTGTAGAGAATATGCTGACTAATTTCTCCACATTTGCGCCGCTGGGCTTAGTGCTGGCGATGCAGATGGCGATCGGCCTTGCAGAGGGAGCGGGGCTTCTTGATACCTTTATGCGTCGCGCCATCCTGGGCGTGCCGCTGTGGGCGCTGAGCGCTACGGTGCTGTTCCTCGGTATTAACGGCAGTATTGCGTCAGAGGCGTCTATCATTGTGATCCCCGCCCTGGCGGCGACGGCATTCCAGGCGATGGGCAAGCATCCGATCGCAGGACTGATCGCCGGCTACGCGGCGACGAACGCGGGCTTTACGGCGAATGTGCTGATCACAGCCACGGACGCCCTCCTCTACGGAGTGACGGAAGAGGCGGCTCAGCTGATCGATACATCGGTCAAGCTGACGCCGGCGATCAACTGGTATTTTATGATCGCGTCGACCTTCCTGCTCACAGCAGTGGGCGTCTTTGTCAACGACCGGATCATCACGCCCCGCCTGGGAGAATACAGAGGGGCTGAGCGGGCGGCAGAGCGCGCCGCTACAGATCAGGAGAGGAAAGGACTTAGGAATACAGGAATCTTCACACTGATCTACATCGCGCTTCTTCTGGTCTGCCTGATCCCGAAGAACGGGCTTCTGCGTGGCGAGGACGGCAGCATCCTGGAGTCTCCGTTCATCAACGGGCTGGTGCCGATCCTGATCATTTACTTCGTGCTGGCAGGCGTTGTCTACGGCAGGACAGTGGGAACAATCAAGAAGAGCGGGGACGTGCCGAAGATGATGGCGGACTCCCTGCAGTCTCTGACAGGGTATGTAGTGCTGGTCTTTGTCATTGCACAGTTCATTAATATGTTCAGCTACACGAACCTTGGAACGATCATTGCGGTCAATGCGTCGAATGCCCTGCAGAACGTCGGATTTACGGGAATCCCGCTGGTGATCAGCGTGATCCTGATCACGATCTTCGTCAACTTCTTCATGACAAGCGGAACGGCGAAATGGTACATCTTCGCGCCTATCTTCGTGCCGATGTTCATGCTGCTGGGATATTCTCCGGAGTTCGCGCAGGTTGTCTACCGAATCGGTGATTCCATCGCCAACCCGCTGACGCCGATCTACCCGTATCTGCCGATCGTCATCGGAATGGCGCAGAAGTATGACAAGAAGACCGGAATCGGTACGATCATCTCCATGACGCTTCCCTACTCGGTGGCGTTCCTGCTCGTATGGATCGTGCAGGTAATTGTGTGGATCGTATTCGATCTTCCGCTCGGACCGGGGGCTTCTGTATTCATGTAAGAGAATGGGGCAGAAATCCTTTTTGCGGGCAGCAGGACAACTAATTTATTTATCAGAAAGAGGAAGGCTGCGGCATGACGTCATGCGGCGGCCTTTTTCAGACAGGAGTGAACTATGAGCTATACAAAACTGATCTGTGGAAAACTGTACGACGGGATCCGGGATGAGATCCGGGGAAAGAGCGAGATCCTGATCGAGGATGGAATCATCGTGGAAGTGGGAAAGCAGACTGCATCTCCGAAAGGGTGCAGAAGCATTGACCTGTCCGGCCTGACGGTAACGCCGGGGATGATTGACGCGCATGTCCATGCGTCCTTCTTCGACTGGAGGGAGATCCCGAAGGATACGGTGTACTACTCTGACGGAATGCGCGCCCTGGCTGCGGCAGAATGCGCGCGGAAGGCGCTGGCAGGGGGATTTACCACCATCCGCCATGTGGGATGGTTCCGGGAGGACTGCTCCCTGGACGTCAAGCGCGCGATAGATGCGGGATTCATCCAGGGAGCGCGAATGATCGTGGCGCCCCACTTCCTGTGTACGCCGGGAAGCCATGGAGATCCGTCACAGAGCGTGGCGTCTAACCCGGCGCTCTCCGGATTCCTGGAGAAGCAGTACCCGACCATGGGGAGCGGCGCGGAGTTCTTCCGGGATGCGGTGAGGCATGAAGTAAAGATCGGAGCGGACTTCATCAAGATCATGGCCACCGGAGGATTTTTCACACCCAATGATTCCCCGGAGGACAAGCAGCTCTCGGACGAGGAGATGGCGGCGATCATTGATACGGCCCACTCGCTTCACAGAACAGTGACAGCCCACGCCTACACAGGAGAGCTGATCACCACGCTGGCACGGCTGAACATCGACGGCATCGAGCATGCGTCTCTGATCGACAAGGAGACGATCCGTCTGCTGGAGGAGAAGGATATCTATGTAGTCCCGACACTCTGCCCCTATGATGAGATTGTCCTTCTGGATGAGGAGAAGCTGGCGGAGAAATCGCCGGAATTTCAGCGGAAGCTGCGGCATTACCGGGAACGGCTGGTGGAGAGCCGCCGTCTGCTCTTCGAGAGCAGCATCCGGTTCGGATACGGCACGGATCTGGTCGTGGGATATCAGAATTATGAGTGCGGAAGAGAGTATTCTGCATGGCTTAGGAATGGCATCTCGCCCTACCGCGCCCTGCGCGCCGCAACGGCGGAGAATGCGCGGATCCTGGGAATCGCCGATAAGACAGGAACCATCGAGCCCGGGAAGCTGGCGGATCTTGCCGGGTGGAGCCGGGATCTGCTGACAGATGACAAGGCGCTCCTGGACTGCGGGTTCGTGATGAAGGAAGGCGTGGAGTACCCCCATTTATCCATGCTGGATTTTTACAGATAGGAGGCAGAAAATCGTGAGTTATCAGGAGAATCTTCAGAGGATTAAGGAATTGAACCTTAAGTACCGTTACTATAAGAGTATTGAATCCCTTTTTGAGTACGACCAGTGGTCCGCGCTCCCGGCGGAGGGAGCGGCATACCGGCAGCAGACGGCAGCCTTCATCGGGGAACAGAAGAATGCGCTCTACCGGGGAGACGACGCCTGCCGTGCGGAGGCGTATCTGTCCGGCGTCCGCCCGGAGGAGATTGAGGACGGGATCGAGCGCGGGCTGGTCAGGACCTTTCTCGCGCGGAGGCGCAGCGCAGTGCGGACGCCGGAGGATACGCTGCGGAAGTATAATCTGATGAAGGCGGATTGTATGAACGCGTGGAAGCAGGCGAGGGAACAGAAGGACTACAGAGTCTTCCAGCCCTGGCTGAGGCAGGCTTTTGATCTGAAGAAAGAGATCGCACTGGCGGTGAACCCGGACGCTCCGGCATTCGACACGATCGTGGGCATGACAGATGAGGGGCTCTCGGTCAAGGAAGTGTCAGAGCAGTTTGATGTGCTGAAGAAAGGGCTTAAGGAGCTGCTTGACCGTCTGAGAAAGAACGGGCAGGCAGAAGAAGACGCGATCCCGGACAGCAGCCCGGAGCAGATGGCTGCGTTCGCGCAGCGCCTTGCCAGGGAGCTGGGCTATCGGCCGGAGCGGGGCGGGTTCAACGACAGAGTCGTGCATGGGTTTACGTCTTTTATGGGTCCCAGGGACGCGCGGGTGTCCACCTATCAGAGCGGCAGTTACAATCTGATCTTTACCTGTCTGCACGAGGCGGGGCATGCCATGTATTCCAGCGGAAGCAGCGGCGCAGTGATCGAGGCGGGGCTGTGGGGCGGCATCGAGGGAGGCTTCCACGAGGCGAACGCCCGTTTCTTTGAAAATATGATCGGCCATAGCCGGGCATACTGGGACTACTATTATCCGCAGCTGCAGGAGGAGATCCCTGTGTTCCGCGGGATTCCGGCGGAGAGGTTCTACCGGGTGTGCCATCAGGTGAAACCCACCCTTAAGCGGATCTCTGCGGATGAAGTCACCTACAGCCTACACGCGATCCTGCGGTTCGAGCTGGAGCGGGATTATTTCGCAGGAAAACTGCAGGCGGAAGATATGGCTGAGGCATGGAATGATAAATATGAAGAATACCTGGGAATACGTCCGTCCAATGATACGGAAGGCGTGCTCCAGGACATGCACTGGGCGGGAGACTACATCGGATATTTCCAAAGCTATGCCCTGGGAAATATCTATGACGGGCAGATCCTGGAGGCTGTGAAGAGAGAGATCCCGGACATGGAAGAGAAGATCCGCCGGGGGGAGATCCTTCCTGTGACGGAATGGCTGGGGAGAAACATCTGGCAGTACGGCTGCTGCTATACTGCCGGGGAGATGATCCGGAAGCTGACCGGCGGCGGGCTGGACGCAAGACCGTTTCTGAGGTATTTGGAGAAGGTGTACTGTGGAGATTGAAGTGAAAGCCATTGTGTGTTGAAGTCCTTTTTCTGTTGAAAGCATAATATTCCTTGTAAATTACTTGACCTTCAAGCGGCTTGAAGGTGTAAAATCTAGTAAGAATCAAAAAGAGAGGAAAGGCTTATGAATATCAGAGAAGTGGAACAGCTTACTGGGCTGAAGAAGGCAAATATAAGGTACTATGAACAAGAGGGGCTTCTGAGTCCGCAGCGAAATAAGCAGAATAACTATCGGGAATACAGCGCAGATGATGTTGAGATTCTCGAAAAGATCAAACTTCTGCGGACGCTTGGTGTATCGATACATGATATTGAGGAACTGCAGAAGGGGAAGACCACTGTGCCGGAGCTCATGGAGAAACGTTCTGAAGAGCTTGAAAATGAACTGAGTCAGGCAGCGGAGCTGAAAGAGCTGTGCGCCAGGGCAGAAAAGACGGCGGTGACGTTTGAGAGCATAGATCCTTCACTGATTAGCAGTGACAGCTTTTTCTTTCATAAGAAAGGAGAGAGTATCATGAAACTGGACAAAATATACAATGCAGAGAAAAAGGCAGAGAAGGTTCGCGAGCTTCTCTGCCTGGCAGCTGGGCTGGGCGCATTTCTGCTCTCTATAATACGGCGCCAGACAGAGGAGGCGTCCCTGTGGTTTACGATCGTCGTTTGCGCTGTGGTGGCAGCGCTGATTATCTGCTTCTTTGTGCTATGGTACAGGTCTTACCGGCGGTAGAATCTTTAAGGAAACCTTCCCGAGAGGTTTACCGGGTGAGCAGGTTTTGACCGGACAGTCTGCCGGATGCTGGCCAGGAAATGTAAAATATCAACTGTCTCTTATCGTCAGCTTGAAATGGAGGTATTACGTATGAATAAGTTGTTTTATCCGGCATTGTTTCACAGAGCAGAGGAAGGAGGATTCTGGGTATCTTTTCCGGATTTTCCTGAATGTTTTACGGAAGGTGAGGATATGACGCAGGCTTATGAGATGGCTGTTGAGGCATTGGGGCTTGCGCTTATAAACAGGAAGGAAGACGGACAAACAATCCCGCAGCCAGCGGAAATCGACAAAATATCTGTTGACGATGGAACATTAGCGATCATAGAATTTGATATGCTTGAGTACCAAAAAAAGCACAATTCCAGGGCAGTAAAGAAAACGTTGAGCATACCAGCGTGGCTGAATGAAGAAGCGACTGCGCTTGGAGTGAACTTTTCTCAGGTACTTCAAGAGGCTCTGATGAGCAAGCTGAATCTGAACAGATAGCTCAAAAAGGCTGTCGTGGTTTTTTGAAAAGTCAGTATAAAACATCCTGCCTGCATACTATCTTGCGTATTATCTTCCTCTACTATATTACAGGACAGAAGAAAATCCAGAATGGCCACAACCTTCTTTCCCGAAAAAATAATTAATGTTATAATGGACGACAGGCATCATACTGCCGCAGAATCAGAGAATAATGGGGACGAATCTATGATAAAACAAAATTCAGATCATAAAAGAGGGAAGGTCTGGCTTGCGGGAGCAGGCCCTGGGGATGAAGGGCTTCTCACAGTCAAAACAGCGGGGCTGCTGGAAACAGCGGACGTGATCGTCTACGACGCGCTCATCAGCCCGGAGATCTTAAGCTGTATCCCGGCAGAAAAAGAAACGGTCTATGTGGGCAAGCATGCCGGAAATCATCCTGTGCCGCAGGAAGAGATCAAT
>CALWQS010000037.1 GCA_944383745.1 uncultured Mediterraneibacter sp.
GACAAGGGGCTGGGCGTTCTCCACTCTCGTGCCTCCCGCCGTGGAATAGCGGACATGCCCGACACCCAGATTGCCCTTCAGCTCAGCCAGAGTGTCCTCCTTGAAAACATCGTCAACGTGCCCGAGCCCTTTTCTTGACAGGACCCTTCGTCTTCCCCGGGTGTCAGTCACGGCGATGCCGCAGCTCTCCTGTCCCCTGTGCTGCAGGGCGAAAAGCCCGTAATATATAGATGACGCGACATCCCTCCCGTCCAGGTCATAGGCTCCGAACACTCCGCATTCTTCCCCGAGGCCTGTCTCAGTCTTCTCAAAATCACTCATGTATTTAACTCCTTATCTGGTCACAATAGCAATGTCACAAAACCGATTATAATATAAGGCAGAAGGAAAATCAATATTCCTTCTGCCTTTCTGCTGCCGTCCACACAGCAGCACACACTTTTCATACGTTATCCCTGTGTATATCGCGACAAAAACTGCTTTGTACGCGCCTCCTTCGGATCTCCGAACACCTCCGCAGGCGTCCCCTGCTCCACGATCCGCCCGTCGTCCATGAAGATGACATGGCTCGACACATCCCGGGCGAACGCCATCTCGTGAGTGACGATGATCATCGTCGTCTCCTGATCCGCCAGCCCGCGGATCACCTTAAGCACCTCGCCGGTCAGCTCCGGATCCAGAGCCGAAGTAGGCTCATCAAAGCAGAGAATATCCGGCTTCAGGGCAAGCGCCCTGGCGATGGCCACGCGCTGGCACTGCCCGCCCGAGAGCTGGTGCGGATAATTGTCCATCCTCTCGGAAAGCCCCATCTGCGTCAGGAGCTTCCTTCCCTCAGCTTCGATCTCCGCATGGATCTCTTTCTTTCTCGCTTTATAATCCGGCTTTTCCTTCTCCAGCAGCTCCTTTGCCAGCATGACGTTCTGAAGCGCCGTATACTGCGGAAAAAGATTGAACGACTGGAATACCAGGCCGAAGTGGAGCCGTTTTCTCCTGATCTCGCTCTCCTGCTTTGTCTCTGGATTCTCTGCGTCAAAAAGCGTCTCGCTGTTCACCCGGATCACTCCCCCGTCAGGCCGCTCAAGAAAGTTGAGACAGCGCAGAAGGGTAGTCTTCCCGCTTCCCGACGAACCGATCAGCGACAGTACCTTTCCTTTTTCCAGCGTAAAGCTGATATCTTTCAGCACTTCCGTATTTCCAAAACTTTTGCTCACGTGCTGTACTTCCAATATTGCCATATGCTCCGCCTCCTATCTGAAATACTCCAGTTTTTTCTCAAGACGTCCCAGAAGGACTGTCAGAATGCCGTTAAAGATCAGATAGTACACTGCCGTGAAGAACAGCGGCCAGATCACGCCCGCGATCCCCTGGTTGCCCTTCAGGAAAGACTGTCCCGCCCAGATGACCTCCTGAAGCGCGATAATACGGGAAAGTGATGTATCTTTCACCAGTGTGATGATCTCATTGGACATCGGAGGTACGATCCGCTTGATCATCTGAAGAAGCTTGACCTTAAAGAAAATCTGGCTCTTTGTCATCCCAAGTACGAGACCTGCTTCTTCCTGGCCGCTCGGCACTCCCTGTATCCCTCCGCGGTAAATCTCGGAGAAATAGCAGGAATAGTTGAAAATAAAAGCTGCGCAGGCAGCAATAAACCGCCCGCTTTCCCCGCTTCCCCAAATATTATTTCCCAACAGTCCCGGCATAAAATATATGATCAAAAGCTGGATCATCAGGGGCGTTCCCCTGACGATCCATACAATAATCTTTGTCAGATAACTTAATGGCTTAAAGCGGGACATCGATCCGAATGAAATCAGCAGACCCAGGGGGATTGCCCCGAGAAGGGTCACAAAAAACAATTTCAGGGTCTGTAGAAATCCCACATTCAAAGACTGAAAAACAATTGGAAACTGTTCTGTAAATGTCATGGCATAACTCCATCCATAATGTAATCTTATATTTTCTGTTCTGCCTGCACGAAATTACTGTTCGATCAGCGCAGCCTGCACGCCGTACTTCTCAGCCAGCTCCTCGATCGTCCCGTCTGCATAAGCATCCTGAATAAAATCATTTAATTTCTCTGTCAGATCTGATCCTTTTCTGAAGCCGACGCCATACTCTTCACTGTTCAGGTGAACCGTATATGTAAGGTCCTCGTAGCTGGTGCCTTCGCCGATCATAGCCGCTGCCATGAGCAGGTCGATCACTGCGGCGTCAGATGTTCCGGCCGCAACCTCCATAAGAGCGTCAGACTGCGCCGTCACCGGAGTAACATTGAGGTCTCTCGCCTTCAGTTCCGCTTCTCCCGCACTTCCCGCCTCAGCGGCAAAACTCAGATCCGCAAGGCTTTCTTCATCCTGATACTTGTCTGCCACATCCTTCGGGACTACGACCACCTGTGCATTCTCAAGATACGGCTCAGAACAATCCATCGAGCTGGTAACCTCCGGCGTCAGAGTCATTCCGTTCCACACACAGTCGATCGTATCGCTTTCCAGCTCCATAATCTTGCTGTCCCAGTCAATTTCTACGAACTCTGCTTCCATGTCAAGGCTCTCTGCAAACGCTTTAGCGAGGTCAGCATCAAATCCGATCCATTCGCCGTCTTCATCTTTATAATCCATAGGCTCAAAATTTGTGATGCCGATCACGAGCTTTTCTTCCGATTCGCCGCAGCCGGCTAAAAGGGAAGCCGCCATTGCCGCACACAATAATACACTTACGATTCTTTTTTTCATGTTTTTCCTCCCACTGCCGGATTACCGGCACAACTTTTTTTCTCTACCGATGAGTCACTGCACCATGATAAAGTACCGTTGTATTCTACCACACGGCAGGACGGCTGTCAAATCTTTCTTCCCTGCTGCGGGAGGTGAATGGTTACCTGTTCTGCACAGTAAAACCGCCGGAAGGCTGAACCCTCCGGCAGTACATTTCTTTTTCTCTGTGTCAGGAATGGCTCCTGCGGTGCTGCCTCTTCCACTTCTCGAGCAGCATCGGCGTCGGCTCTACCTGTAGATTTCCTTTGATCTCATCGATCTCCCGGCGCATCTGCGCGTTCACTTCCATATAGTCTTCATGCTTCGTGATCAGGATATGGTATTCTTCCAGCGACATGTATTTGTAGGAAGCATACAGGTAAGGCTTCAGCAGCGCCTTGTCCTCGCAGATCTGGTAAGCTCTGTCGTACATGCGCGCAGATTCCTGATAGAGGAACAGCCTTCCGTAGGCAGCGCCGAGTCCTGCGTAGATCTTGCCATAGAACTTTTCGTCCACGCTCTCGTCCTTTTCCTGATTCAGGATCGACTGATATACAAGAATCGCCTCCTCGATCTCTCCGCTCTCGAGAAGGTTATCCCCTTTGTATTTCTGTCTCTCGATATCTCTCTGGTTCTTCAGATGCTCGAGCACGTTCTGGATGTGTATCATCTGCGGTTCCCTGTAGATCCGCGACGCTTTCAGGATCGTCAGGACGAACTTCTCCACGGAGCCTCGCAGGCGGAGCACATCTCTTAAGCTGTCCGCCAGCTCTTTCATGCCGATCTCTTCTTCGATCCAGGTACAGAGCTGCTCATTCATAATCGTATAGTCGATCAGATACAGATTATTGCACAGATAAAAGCACAGCTCCTCGATGGTGAAGATCCTGCAGTGGATCCTTGTGATCTCATATGGATGTGTCGCATGCCTGTCATGACAAAGAATTAAATTTCCCATCATTTCCTCCTAAGTGAATGATCTTTTCCGCCCGAAAATCTGTCGGCAGGAAAAAATCTCCGAATCCTACGTCCTTCACCGTAATCTTACACGTTTTCTCATCAAGGAAAAACGTCTCCATCTGAAGACGCATTGAATATTCCGCCCGCTTCGGGAACTTCTCGAGGGAGATCTTCTCCGTCCTCATCGTCCCCTGGATCAGTGACTCCACATGAAATTCGATATCCTTCACATCCTCCATGATCACTTCCCACTGATTGTTCGACTCATACCAGTGGGTTCCCCAGGAAACGATTGGATACCACATCTCCTGCCCGTCCACGCGCATATTCACGGTGATCTGGTCCGTCAGCTTGTTTTCCGAGAGATAGACCGGATTCTCAATGTGCATATACAGCTTGCGGTAAGCGGTATAGCAGGCTCCCTTGCTGTACAGATTGTTGCCGATGAATGCACGGCGTCCGTTGCAGAGCACCCGGAGAGACCTCGGATACCAGTTGTTTTCAAAACCCTCGCCTGTAAGAAACACGGATGAAACGATCCGTTTATCGAACACGCTCTCTATAAACTTGCAGAACATGGCGTCCGCCTCTTTTGCTTTGTCCTCATTCAGCACCGGATAGACCATCGCCAGCTCCTTCATATGCGCGCTCGCCACTTCGTCGACCGTCACAAACGTCGTCTTTCCGCCGCCGAGTCCCGGCTTCAGCCTGCGCAGCATATACGCCTTGATCTCATTTCTGTCGCAGCAGAAAAGGGCCGCGTCATACTGCCACAGCTCCTTGGGCTGATAGAACAGATAGTTGCAGAAGCTCTCTTTATAATCCTGAATAAAAATATGCCGTTTGTCTATGTTCATGCGGACGGCGATCCCCCGCAGCATGTGAGCCAGTTCCTCGGTCAGCGCCGGGACAGTGAAGACGATGCCGTCGATCTGCGGAAAAGACTGCAGTGACATCTCGATAAACTGAGACAAAAGCCACACTGCGTCATAGCTCTCCTCGCCGAACTCGATCTTATCTCCCGCAAGGCTTCTGCTCAGAAGCCTTGTCACTGTATAACCCTCTTTTATCGAGACGAGGCGTTTCGCCTCTTTTCCATACGCCCAGGTATCTCTCAGTTTCCCTATGATCAGAGGGATCTGGTAATTATCGGCGTCCACCTCCAGGGTCTCCGGCTCCATCTGCTGCTCATTGTAATAGCTGATCTGACATGTCTTTTCATTTATCTCATATCCTATTATATTGCCTTGTCCCATGGAAAGATGTCCTCCTTAATACTGTTCGAACATGTGGACCGCAACTGCGTCTTCCAGCGCATAATTCCGCATCTTCTTTTCTCGTTCGTTCTTGTCCTTTTCCAGAAGAATATCGTTAATCCTTCCGTATCTTCCCGGCTCTCCCTCCGCGACATCCCTCATACATGTCTCTTTGTCGCTCCGGTAGGAATTGCCGTCTATCGTTTCTTTAAAATAGTATTTTAATTTTTCATTTGCAAAGAGAACGAATTTCTTTACATAAAGATTCTCGTACATCGGGCTGAGCACTTCCGTTGAATAATCCGCCGGCTCCTGCCCGCCCTTCTGAAGCTGGTAGTACAGCATCACGCGGCTTCCTTTCTGCCCTTTGTACTCGATCAGCACCTTATCCCACAGCTGCAGCTCGATCAGCCAGTCTTTCTCGTATGCCAGGAAAAACGGGAAGTAAATCTGCTTTCCGCAGAGCTCCTGAAGGAACTTCTTCAATGTCTTACGGGTCTGCGAGCTGTATTCCCTTGTAGAATAATACTTAAGGACAGCCAGCTTGCAGATATCGATCGTCGTCTCACCTTTCTCATATTCACGGCAGATGATGTCGATCACACTCCGCCCGATCTTTCTCTCCTCGACCACATACTCTCTGGAGACATATGCGAGATATGCCTGCTGGAGGCGGTAGTACGCGCCCTCCTCATAGTATTCCTCGAATATCTGCGCCTCCTGGAAAAGCTCCTCGGAGAACAGCATCTGAGTGAGGATCCGCTCCGTCAGTTTATGCGTATGCACCTCATAGTCTCTCGCTTCTCTCCACAGCCGCTTCATGTCTAATGTAGCGCCGCAGTAATAGTTTGCAAGGTATGTAAGGATCACCTTGTCAAACTGGTGTTTTTGAAACAGATCAAAGCAGACATAGGTAAGGAAATCGTCATTTTCATAATTATTCTCGCGGATGTTCTTCGTGCAGAGACTGAAGATTTCTTCCTCCGGATAATTTTCAAGCCCCTTCTCCCGCACAATGTCCAGCGTCAGCTCTTCCTTTTCTTCCTCATGCCGGTTTCTCAAAATGCTGTTCAGATATTTTCTGCACAGATCCATATACCGCAGCTCGTAAAACAGGCGCTTGCTCTCGTAAGGGATAGAGTCTGTGTAATGCCTTCCGTCCTTTGCCTCCCACACAAGCCTGTCCGTCTTTGCATACAGGAATACTCTCGTGCCGTTCTCCATGTACGCTGCCTTCTGCATGATTGTTCCATCCTCCGCGATCACATGGACATACTTCATGTTCGGAATCTTTGTGGTGATCCAGTAAGCATGGCAGATATCGTAGAGAGCCTTGATCCGCTCTGTATTCATAGCTGATTCCACGAGGAATCTCTTATAGATGATTCTGAGCTGCTCGTCCACATTCCTGCGCTCAAGCTGATTCCATGCGAACGCCTCCATCTCATCGCGGTAATGCGCATAGATCTCGCTCGTTTCATCCTCATATGTGATCAGATTCGAGTAGAGGAACGCACATTTGTGGTAATCCAGAGAATTTCCATGCATAAAATACAGGTATACCGACCGCGGAAGCGGCTTGTGGAACTGATCCGGCCTTGCTGCCGCCATATAATATTCATAGAGCTGGGCGATCTTGAGCTCTGATTCCACTGCTTTTTCATACCACTTAAAGTACCGGCTGTCCATACAGCTCCCCTTGATGAGGAGAGTGCAGATCGCAGTGAGAATCATAGATTCCTCATACATATCGTAAGCGCGCACAAGCACCTGATAGAGGTGTTCGTCGAATACCTTCATCTGGCTTGCAAGGTTCGCCGTATACAGTGCCAGCTCCTTTGTCATAAGCTTGTATTTCACTGCAAAGAGAAGAACCCGAACCTCGAACATTCCCAGCTTCTTCAGGGAAGAGCTTTTCTCCCTGAAACAGCGGAATGCCTGCAGATAAAACCAGATACTGTGGGAGCGGTCTTCATAGAACTGTTTTTCCAGGACGCGCAGCCTCTCGCTGTATATCTTGTACTCCGAATCCACCTCAACCAGCATGCAGAGAATGCGCCAGCTGTCCGGGTGCTTCATGAACGAGCGGGACAGCTCCTCCGCCACTCTGCGCTGTGCCAGCGTGTCGCTGCTGAGCAGCGTAGTCAGGTAGAGATAATAGGAACTCAGCTCCACATCACGTCCGATTGCAAAGCGGTTATAATTGTAGGACTCCAAAAGCACCTTCGCCTCATTCATCCTTCCTGCGATGAGACAGATATGGGCGTGGACCAGAAGGTAAAATTCATTTTTCGTATCCACCTCACGGAGATGGCCGATCCGCTTCAGCGCGTCCTCCGACCATGTCTCCAGATCCGTCCTTCCGCTCTCATAGTTGAGATATCCCTTTACAATCCCGGCAAACTCCAGATTATTCTCGCGGCGCTCTTCATCCCTGCTGACATTTTTCTCGACCACCACCTCATAGCAGAGCGTCTCATACGGCGTCTCCAGGATCACCTGGCCAAAATTGCTTCCCGAGTGAAGATTCTCCACTGTGATAAAATATTCCAGACGGTAGGAATTTCCTATAAATTCCTCCGTCGTAATGTGGGTGTGCTCCACATAGAGAAAATCTCCGACTGTGCGCACATCGATCTCCAGGTATCCCCACGTATTCTTCTTGACCGTGAAAGTCTCCTTGCGCGCTTCCGTCAGGGACATAAATGCCCTGCTCTCCTCCTCCAGGGTGAGGAAGATCTTCTCCTTCTGCTTGCATCCTACGAGGAACTCCTCAAGGGCATGCTGGTCAAGCTCCCACTTGCGCATGTTGTCATACAGAGCCTGTATCCTCACGTCCTCGTATTTTAAAATCTCATAAAAATCTCTTGAACGGAACAGCTTCTCAGCCTCTGCGGCGTCGCGGAACGCCAGTTTTTTAAAGTCCTCCAGGCTCTGCACCTTTCCGTAAGAAGTCATGACAAAAGGCTTCTCAATGATCGCGGTAAACGCGATATCATACTCGCCTCCGTTGCAGACGATCGTAAACTTCCCGTGCTCCACATGCCCCGGGACAAGTCCTCTGCCGTCATACGTATAGGATATATTCACCGGATTCCCGTCAAATCCCTGCTCCGCGCAGCGCACACGGTAGGAAGACGGATAGACCAGTCCCCTTATCGTACCCTCTCCCTGATTCTGAAGAGAGAAGCTTCCTTTATATTCTTCACCTTCCCCGACGCGCATAACAATATGGGTCTCCGGGAATATTATCTCCGGCTGGGGAATGTGGAAATCTCCCCTTGCAAAACGTTTGATCTTGTTCTTCAAATCCGTCACCTACTCACAATACTTGTCTCCGCCGAAAAGGCGAAAAGACGCTACTATGAATTATATCATCATTGCTCTGTAACATGCAATGGTGTAATAAAAGAAATTCTCATTCTTTTGCATACCTGTATACACTTCCATAACAGCAGATGTAATCGTATATCCATCTCCTTCTCCGGCTCATCCTTTTCCGTGCGCCCCACACAAAAACGCAGTACAGCTCCGCCATCCGCTTCCAGGCGCCTGCCTCATCTGCAAGATGGTAAAACAGCGCTTCCTGTGCGCGCTCTTCCATCCATTTCCAGTCTGCCGCGCTGATCTCGGGGAAATCCTCACTCAAGAGTTTTGTCAGGCTCTCATCCGGAAGGCTGCCGCTTCCCAGGCCAAGGAACTCTGCCGTCCTGAGTATGCTTTCATACATACTTATGACCCCTGTCCCGTCCTTTTTCCTGGAGAACCTGCGCCTCATCCCTGCCCGCCGCACCCGCGCCTGGAGCAGGACAAAGAGAATCAAAGCCGCCGGGGTCAGGATCCCCGCGAGAACTCCCGCGGACAGAGCTGATAATCCGCCGCGGACTTGCGCAGGCTCCGCTTCCCGTTCCCCGCTCCCCTGCTCATCCGCAGCCAGATCTTCTGCCGAAGGAAGGGCTGCGGGCGTATGCTCCTGATCAAGCCATACCTCTCTCTGCAAATCATATACCTGCGCCCACGCATGTCCCATCGTGTCGTCAATCCGCGCCTCATATTCCCCTTCCGCCGTCTCGCTGAACGCTGACGCCGGCACGGCATAGCCGCTCACATACCTCGCCGGGAATCCGCTCATCCGGTACAGAAGGACGGCGGCAGATGCAAAATGCACGCAGAAGCCCCTGCCTCTCTCAAACAAGAAATATTCTACAAAATCCTCCCCCTGCGGCGTGGTTCCCGGACTGACGTCATAGACAGCCCTCTGTTCCAGCGCCTCATCGATCTGCCTTTCCACTGCGGTGATCGAGCCAGTATCCCATCCGCCGTCCAGAAGCCCTTCCAGCTCCCTCAGATCTGACGGGTATGACAGGCACACCGACAGAAGCACAGCCGAAGGTTCCGCTTCGTCCGCGTACTGTGTCGGTCCGTAGACAGGCTCCGCGCTGTCCATATCCAAGTCTTCCATATCTGTCCACGCATCGCCGGTATACTCGATGCCGTACCTCTGCGCCACATAGACTGTGCCTGAGGGCTTCGACGGCAGCGTCACCACGCCTACTTCTGCTCCGGTGGGAGCAAAATGCGAAAGACTGTTGAGATCCTCCATATCCTGGTTCTCTGACATTATATCCTGGATCGGTTCTCTCTCCGGGCTCTCTTCCTGCACATTCGTCTCGTCTGACTGAGGAACTTCCGGGGACTCTGCCGCCTGTTCCTCCTCGTCAGTGCGATCCCCGGCAATGTCGGCAGCCATCCGCTCCAGCCTGTCTGCCACTCCGGAGCTGAAAAAGCGCCTCCCCTCCTGATAGAAACCATTCGGGTCATCTCTCCCCGCATCCAGGATCCGCCCTGCCGCTGCGGACAGCAGCGCGGCCAGGCAAAGGAGCGCAAGCACCGCAAAAGCATGCGCCCACATCCCGGCGGGATTTTCCCTCTTCCGGCCCGTCCCGCCGCTGACCGGCGCAAAATAAAAACCGCCGGCGATCAGAAGAAGCCAGCATGGAACCGCCGGCTGGAAATAACCGGCGCATGCCGCCGCGGCCAGCGGGACCGGAATCACGATTCCCGCAGCCGCCCTCGCACGCCCGGGCCCGGACTTTCTCACAAGCGTCCACAGCTCCAGCAGGGGCACTGTCAGCACCGCAGCGGCAGCCCCTGCCTTTCCTGCTGTCCATCTTCCGATAACATCAGGAAAATACTGCCGCGCCAGTACCACCGCGGCGATCACGGCTCCCGCAGAGAGAAAAATGCAGACCGCCGCCTTTTTTCCCTTTCTTCTGTGCAGGGCGCTCAGGAGAAACGAAAAGGCAGCAATGCCGCCGTACAGCCACATCCTGCTGATATCTGCCGGAAAGGCAGAAAGGAACGCATTCCACCACGCGGCAGCGAGCATACAGACAGAGAGCGCGTCCAGCGCCCACGCGCCGCCGCCCTGCCTCTGATTTCCGCTTTCCGCCGGCATTCTGCCATATACTTTGATCCCGGATCGAACGCCGGACAATTTTTTTCTCTCTTTCCGCATCCTTGTCCCCTCTTCCTGTCTTACAGGCGCATTGTCCTGTCTAATCTAAGGCAGTCCTGACGGTCTGCCGCGCCGAGTCCTTATGAGCAAATTCTGATCAGCTACAGGCTCAGCAGTTCAGGGATCTCTCCGTCTTTGCGCAGAACGCCCTGCCCGTCTATCGTCACCGTGCTGCTGAACTCATGTCCCCGGAATGTATCATCGAAACACGCCTGCTTTCTGACCGGATCACGGTATGGTTCGATCTCCATGATCTGCCAGATCAGCTCGCAGGCACTCTCCTCATCCTTCACTCGCTTCATTCCGATCCGCTCATTCTTCTCTTCATACCAGGCGGCGAGATGGATGCATTTCTGTTCTGCCAGCGTGATAGACAGCGATGCCGCCGTCTCCAAAAGCCTGGAGAAGCCTGCTGCCGACCGTTCCTTCTCCGCGAAATCGATCCACACGAGCACAACGCAGCCAAGCGGGAATCCCCGCTCCTTTACCATGAGCGTCTCTTCCTTTACGCTCAGCTTCCAGTGGATGTCCCTCACTGAATCCTGGACACGGTATTCCCTCACCTGGTAAAGCTCAGAAGGATCGTCCCCTTTTTTCTCACCGGAATATTCCTCTGCGTCCGCCTGAAACTCCCGCGTCGCTCTTGTAATCTCCAGAGGCATGATCTCAAATTCCGGCATGACTTTCACAGCTGCCCTGCTCTGTACCTTCCGCCTTATATAAAAGATCCCAAACAGGTCGCAGAGCCTGACCGACTCAAGGATAATTTCCACGTTTCCGCAGAATGACGTTTCAAACTCACACCAAAACGTCTCTTCCCGCCCGGGCGGGATAAGTCCGCCGTATCTGCGCCGTATCTTCTTTCCGGAGATCCTGTTTCTCAGCGAGAGCTGCGCCTCGCACCGGACCGGGAATCTCCGGGAGGCATTTTTCACACTCACTCCCGCCCGTATCCTCCTGTCCTTCTCCCCCATCGGAGGCACGCGGTCCAGAGACGCCGTGATCTTCTTCCGGCACAGCAGGAGAAAGCCGCAGGCGCAGACCGGATACAGGATCACAAGAACCAGTATACCGGAGAGCACGGTCTCATCATACATGAAAAACAGGTATATAACCAGGAGCACGATCGCAAAGCATCCTGTTATTCTTTTCCACATTTTCTATCGCCTCTTCTTCACCGACGGCTGGGGCACGCTCTCGATCACCTGCCGTATCAGCTCCTCCGTCCGGATGTGCCCCACCTTTGCCTTCATATTCAGAATCAGTCTGTGCGACGCGACATCAGGGAACACTTCCGCCACATCGGCAGGAATCACAAAGGCGCGCCCCTTCAGATATGCGCGTGCTTTCGCCATCGCCGTCAGCGCAACTGTCCCGCGCGGGCTCAGCCCAAGTTCTGTCCACTCATTTTCCCTCGTCGCCTGCGCAAGCTCCGCGATATATCGGTAGATCAGCTCATGCACAAAGACCTCCCCCGCATTCTTCCTCAGCCGGAGCAGCGACGAAGCGTCGAGGATCGGCTCCACACCGTCCGTGATCCGCTTTCCCGCCTGCGCGCTTCCCTGGCTCCTTCTTAAGATTTTTATCTCTTCCTCCAGCGTGGGATACCCCATACTGACGCAGATCATAAAGCGGTCCAGCTGAGACTCCGGCAAAAGCTGTGTGCCGGCAGACCCCGCAGGATTTTCCGTCGCGATCACGATAAACGGGTTTCCGGTATGTCTTGTCACCCCGTCGACCGTCACCTGCTGCTCTTCCATCACTTCAAGCAGCGCGGACTGTGTCTTCGGCGACGTCCTGTTGATCTCATCCGCCAGCAGCAGATTGCATATCGCCGCGCCCGGCTGATAGACGAATTTCCCCGTCTCCTTCTGATACACCGTAAATCCTGTCAGATCCGACGGCAGCACATCCGGCGTAAACTGCACGCGCTTCACCTCCAGCCCCATCGCCCTTGAAAATGCCAGAGCCATGGTCGTCTTTCCCGTCCCCGGAATATCTTCTATTAATATATGTCCGCCTGCAAGGATCGCCGTCATGATCTTCGTCAGGATGTCTCTCTTCCCGACCACCGCCTTCTCGACCTCATCGATCACCTGCCAGGCCCATTTTTCTTCTGCCGCCATCCGAATCCTCCTTTCTGTTCTTTCCGTTCCTCCGGATCACTTCTGCGTAAGTATCTCCCACTCTTTCTCCCGGAATCCGACAAGAACAGTATCCCCGTCCACTACAATGGGGCGTTTCACAAGCATCCCGTCCGTTCCGAGAAGCCGGAGCTGCTCTTCCTCCGGCATTTCCGAAAGGCTGTCTTTGAGCTTCATCTCTTTGTACAGATTCCCGCTTGTATTGAAAAATTTCTTGAGCGGAAGTCCGCTCTTCTCATACCATGTTCTCAACTCCTCAGCCGCAGGGTTCTCCGCCCTGATATCTCTTGCCTCATACTCCAGCCCTTTCTCATCCAGCCACTTCTTCGCCTTCATGCATGTGCTGCATTTCGGATAATATACAAATAACATTATTTTCTCCTTTCGCGTCAGAAACAATCTCTTCCTCTCCTATTGTGCAGAAACTATAATAAGATGTCAAGCGGGTTGTTGCTGTCCGCGCAACATCACAAAAGCAGATTACTGCTATCCACAGCAACAGCAGATTCCCATCTTGTCAAATTTTTCTTTTATGTTAGAATAGAGTCGATCAAAGTTTTAGTATATTCACTTGATGTTACAGATAAGGATCAAAGGAGGAATTTTATTATGCACTGTTTCAGAAAAGTAACTGATGACCTGTACTGGGTGGGCGCCAGCGACCGCCGGATCGAATTATTCGAGAACATCTTCCCTCTCTCTGACGGAGTTTCCTACAACTCCTACCTTCTGATGGACGAGAAGACGGTGCTCTTTGACGCTGCGGACTACTCTGTAGGACGCCAGTTCCTTGAAAATGTCCAGGCTGTACTGAACGGCCGCACACTGGATTACCTCGTTGTAAACCATATGGAGCCGGACCACTGCGCCATGATCGAAGATCTCGTTCTCCGCTACCCGGAAGTTCAGATCATCGGAAACGCAAAGACTTTCCCGATGATCAGCCAGTTCTTCAATTTTGACCTGGAGGGCAGAACGATCACAGTAAAGGAAGGAGATACTTTCTCCTCCGGAAAACACACACTTCACTTTGTGATGGCGCCGATGGTGCACTGGCCGGAGGCCATGATGACCTACGACGAGACAGACAAGGTACTCTTCTCCGCAGACGCTTTCGGAACCTTCAAAGCGCTGAACGGAAATATTTTCAATGATGAACTTAATTTCGACAGAGACTGGCTCGACGAAGCGCGCCGCTACTATACCAATATTGTCGGCAAATACGGCATGCAGGTACAGAACGTCCTGAAAAAAGCCGCTTCCCTGGACATTCGGATGCTCTGCCCGCTCCATGGCCCGGTCTGGAGGACAGATCTTGATTATATCATCGGAAAATACGACACATGGAGCAAATATGAGCCGGAGGAAAAAGGCGTCATGATCGCTTACGCCAGCATGTACGGAAACACGGAAAACATGGCGGATGTCCTCGCATCGATGCTCGCAGAGGAGGGCGTGAAGGACATTCGGATGCACAACATTTCCAAGACACATGTATCCGAACTGATCGCGGACAGCTTCAAGTACAGCCATATCATCCTTGCTGCGCCCACGTATAATAACGGCATCTATCCGCTGATGGACAACTATCTTGAGGATATGAAGGCACTGGCGCTCCAGAACCGCACCGTTGCCGTGCTCGGGAACGGCACCTGGGCTCCCCAGTCTGCAAAGCTGATATCCGCAAAGATCAGCGAGATGAAGAACATGACTCTGCTGGAGAGCAGTATTACGATCAAATCCTCTTTAAAAGACGCACAGCTTGAAGAGTTAAAAACTGTCAGCAGACAAATCGCAGAAGAAGTGTTATAATAGTAACTGCTTTACATTTTATTCTGTTTACAAAGGAGGAGTTCCTATGAAATTAGTTATCACTATGAGCCGCCGTTTCGGCACCGGCGCCAGCATCATTGCCAGAGAGCTTTCTGAGAGACTGGGCATTCCTGTATACGACAAGGCTTATATTGAGGAAAAGCTCAACGACCATATGTATGAAAGCGAAGCGGAGGCGATCCGCAAGCTGGCGGAAAAGCCCTGCATCATTCTCGGGCGGTGCGCTTCGGACATCCTGAAGGACCGCATGAACGTCCTGAACATCTTTGTATGCGCCGATAAGGAGGACCGCATCCGCAGAATCATGGGGAAAGAGAATCTGAGCTATGAGGATGCCCGGGAAAAGGTTGAGAGAACTGATGAAGAGAGAGCTTCTTACTATTATGAGCATACAGGAAAGACATGGGGTGATGTGAACGACTACCACATGATCCTCGACACATCAGAGCTCGGAGTTGAGAACTGTGCTGATATCCTGATGCACTATTTTGAAAAACTGGAATACATTTAAGACGATCTGAAGAGAAGAGCCGGCGCGGGGATATGGCTTCCGCGCCGGTTCTGATTCGTTCAGGGACTCCCTTCCAATCTTCAAAGGGATGCGGATTTGTCCCACATAGGTGAAATACAGGCGTTTCCAAGAAGGCGCTGCCCCACCCCTTGAAAACGCCTGCCGCATATTTTGGGCGTGTTCGTTTGACTTAACCCAAATCATAAGTGCTAAAATCATTGTGGGAGGTAAAAACATTATGGAAATCAGAGTGCTTCGATATTTTTTAGCGATTGCCAGAGAAGGCAGCATTACAAATGCGGCCAATTTTCTGCATGTAACGCAGCCGACGCTTTCCCGGCAAATTCGAGATTTGGAAGAAGAACTTGGACAAAAGCTATTCACCCGCGGCAGCCACAATATGACTTTAACCGCAGAGGGAATGATTTTGCGCAAGCGTGCCGAAGAAATCATCTCTATGGTTGATAAAACGGAAGCAGAATTTAATTCCATGGAAAATGTGATCGGGGGCGATATTTATATCGGAGGGGGCGAAACAGAAGCCATCCGCTTAGTGGCAGAGATTGCGCAGGATATTAGAAAAGACTATCCTGGCATCCATTATCATCTTTACAGCGGAAATGCACAGGATGTAACCGAACGCCTGGATAAAGGTCTCTTGGACTTTGGCATTCTTATTCAACCGGCTGACATTTCCAAATACGACTATCTGAATATTCCTGCGAAAGACATATGGGGAGTTCTTATGAGAAAAGACTGCCCTTTAGCAAAAAAAGATGTTATCCTTAAAGAAGATTTGCTTTCAGTTCCGCTGATCTGCTCCCGGCAAGCTATATTGAAAGAGCAGCCGGAAAACGAGTTTGCCCAGTGGTTCGGAGACGATTTTGACAAGCTGGATATTGTGACAACTTTCAATCTCGTTTACAATGCGGCTATTATGGTAGAGGCAGGTATCGGTTATGCAATCACTATTGATAAAATTGCCAATACATCCGAAAGCAGCAATCTTTGCTTCCGTCCGCTGGAACCACGGCTGGATTCAGGCTTAAATATCATCTGGAAAAAATATCAG
>CALWQS010000038.1 GCA_944383745.1 uncultured Mediterraneibacter sp.
CGGAGCTTTTAGCTTTTCTTACCCTTCGGAACGGAGCCCGGAGCCCCTGCCCCTCCTCTCAGAATACGTCTTCAATTCTCATCTCCGCCCTGCCGGTTTCGTACGTTGATCCATCCAGAAGTTTCCGTCGGCAAACCCGAATTTACAGCTTCAGGTTCTTGAAGAGATCCCCGAGGTTTGTCCCGATATTCTCGCTCTTCGGGATAACAACCTTCTCCTCAGGCTCTTCCTTGACTTCTTCCAGCGCTTTCATGCTGAGGCTGACCTTGCCGTCCTTGATTCCGATGACCTTGACAGTTACAGTGTCGCCCACGCTCAGCACATCAGCCGGAACCTTAACGCGTTTCTGTGAGATCTGGGATACGTGGACCAGACCGGACAGTCCGTTTTCCAGCTTGACAAATGCGCCGTAGTTCTGCAGTGTCTCAACAGTACCTTCCAGCACTGTGCCGACCTTAAGGTTCGCGATCTGCTCCTCGCGCGCCTTTCTCTCTTTCTCCTTGAGAACCTCGCGTGCGGAGAGGACGAGACGGTTGCTCGCCTGATCTACGTCGATGACGCGGACTTCGATGTCCTTGAGAAGATAAGTCTCAAGATCCTCGATGTAGGAAAGGGACAGCTTGGAAGCGGGAACGAATCCTCGCAGACCCTCCACCATGACGATAACGCCGCCGTTTACGACGCCCTCAACTTTTACAGGGAGAATTGTCTGGTTGTCCATATATTCTTTAACCCTGTTCCAGGGATTGGCGTCATCAAAATGTTCCTCATAGTCAGCCATTGTCTCGGCTGCTTCCGGCTCTGCCTTTTCAGCTTCAGCCGTTTCGTTTGTCTGCAATTCTTCTTTCATTTCTTCGCTCATTGTACAGCACCTCAACTTAATTTCTATTTTTTTAACAAAGGTAGTATATCATAAAAGAGGAAGAAAAAACAACTGCTCTCTGCAATCCTGTGCCGAAAAATGCGGCTGGGACAGGATTGCGGCTGCAGCAGACATAAAAACAGGTTGACGAAACTGCAAAAAAATGGCAAGCTTAGAAAGACAATTACAGGAATGGAGACGGAATTGGATGAGTGAAAGAGATAAAAATAAAGATAAGAATAAAATATATGTAGTGGGACACAAAAATCCGGATACCGATTCGATCTGTTCTGCGATCGCTTATGCAGCGCTGAAGACAAAGATCACAGGGAACGTTTATGAACCGCGCCGCGCCGGGCAGCTCAACGAAGAGACGCAGTATGTGCTGGAGCGCTTCCAGGTGAAGACGCCGCGGCTGCTTTCTGATCTCAGGGAACAGATCAAGGATACAGAGCTGAAAGAAGTGGAAGGGATCAAGAGCAGCGTTTCTATCAGGACGGCATGGGAGAAGATGCAGGAGTCGAATATACATACCCTTCCGGTTACAAGAGACGGGAAGCTGGAGGGCGTCATAACGATCGGCGATATCGCCAAGACATATATGGAGGTCTATGACAGCACGATCTTGTCAAAAGCGCGCACGCAGTACAGGAATATTGCGAAGGCGGTGGAAGGCAGGATTGTCACGGGAAACGGGCACGGATATCTGCTGAAAGGAAAGGCGGTGATCGCCGCATCCAGCAGGATTCTGATGTCAGATTTTATCAGCAAAGACGACCTTGTCATCATGGGGGACAGAAAGGACGCGCAGAAGTGCGCGGTCGATATGGAGGCGAGCTGTATGGTCGTGTGCAATAACGCCAGCATTTCCGACCATATCATCCGCCAGGCGGAAGAGAAAGAGATCGTCATCATCAGCACGGCGCTGGATACATTTACCGCGGCCCTGCATATCAACCAGAGTATCCCGGTCAAATATTTTATGACAAAAGGGAACCTTGTCACGTTTAAAATGAAGGATTATGTAGATGATGTGAAGGAAGTCATGGCGAGAAAACGGTTCCGCGACTTCCCGATCGTGGACAATAAAGGGAAGTTCCTGGGACTCATTTCGAGGCGGCGCCTTCTCAATGTCAGAAAAAAACAAGTCATCCTTGTGGACCACAATGAGAAGAGCCAGGCTGTCGATGGCGTTGAAGAGGCGGATGTGCTCGAGATTATCGATCACCACAGGCTGAGCAGTATCGAGACGATGGGACCGGTATTTTTCAGGAACCAGCCGGTAGGATGTACTGCGACGATCATTTATCAGATGTATCAGGAGGCGCAGGCTGAGGTAGATCCGACCAATGCGGCGCTTCTCTGCGCGGCGATCATTTCCGACACGCTGATGTTCCGCTCGCCCACGTGCACTCCGCTGGACGAGAGCACGGCGCGGACGCTGGCGGGGATTGCCGGGATTGAGATCGAGACGCTGGCGCAGGAGATGTTCAACGCAGGAAGCAATCTGAAGGGCAAGAGCGCGGAAGAGATCTGTTTCCTCGATTTCAAACAGTTTACGGTGAATGATACAGTGTTTGGAGTGGGACAGGTAAATTCCATGAGCGCAGAAGAACTCAAAGAGATTAAGAATATCGTCCGTCCTCATCTCGAGAAGGCGCGCCAGAGCCACGGGCTGAACATGATCTTCTTCATGCTGACGAATATTATCACGGAGTCGTCCGAGCTTCTCTGCAGCGGGCCGGACGCCAGAGAGAAGATCATCGGCGCATATGACCTGGCAGAGGATACGGAAGAGCTGATGCTGCAGGGCGTCGTCTCAAGAAAGAAGCAGCTCGTACCGACTCTGGTAGGGGCGCTGCAGCAGTAAAAGACAGGAGTTTGTTATGGGAAAACAGATTTGGAAACCGGGGAATATGCTCTATCCTCTCCCGGCGGTCATGGTGAGCGCCGGCGACAGAGAAGGGAATGCCAATATACTTACCGTCGCGTGGACGGGAACGGTCTGCACCAATCCGCCCATGGTCTATATCTCTGTCCGCCCGGAGAGGTATTCTTATCATATGATCGAAGAGAGCGGCGAGTTCGTCATCAACCTCACGACAGAGAAGCTGGCGCGCGCGGCGGATTACTGCGGCGTGCGGTCCGGACGGGACGTTGACAAATGGAAGGAATGCGGGCTGACGAAGAAGAAGGCTTCCACGCTGAAGTATGCTCCGGCGGTGGAAGAAGCGCCGGTTAATATCGAGTGCCGTGTAGTCAGGATAGAAAAGCTCGGCAGCCACCATATGTTCCTTGCGGAAGTGACCGCCGTGCAGGCGGAGGAAGCTTATCTGGACGAGAGAGGAAGGCTTGATCTGAACAGAACCGGCCTGATCGCCTATTCGCACGGAGAGTACCTCGGACTCGGCAGGAAGATCGGAACATTCGGGTACAGCGTGCGGAAAAAATCTGCGGAGCCGCAGCGGGACAGACGGCAGCGCGGAAAAATAAAGCGCGGGAAGCAGACTATATCCGGGAAAAAGCGGAAACACTAAGCAGAAGAATCCATGTCCTGAGGAGATACATATAGTCAGACAGGCTGGCTGTATGTGAAATAAATTATGGGGCTCCTTTGTCCCGAACCGCGTGAGGCGGGACGGGGGAGAACTCCGGGAAAGGACGAGAGGACATGGAGTATTTAGAAATTGAGAAGGTAATCGGCCGCGAGATCATCGATTCCAGAGGGAATCCGACAGTGGAGGCGGAGGTTCACCTGGCGGACGGAACCGCCGCGAGAGGAGCGGCTCCGAGCGGCGCTTCGACAGGAGAGTTCGAGGCGCTGGAGCTGAGAGACGGGGATAAGAACAGATATGGAGGAAAAGGTGTTTCGAAGGCTGCCGGGAATATCTGCACGGTGATCAATGATACCCTCCGGGGGATGGACGCGTCGGATATTTATGCAGTAGATCAGGCAATGATTAAGGCGGACGGGACAAAAGATAAGTCCAGGCTTGGAGCGAATGCGGTCCTTGCAGCCTCTATTGCGTGTGCCAGGGCAGCGGCGGCAGCGCTCGGCGTCCCGCTGTACCGGTTCCTGGGCGGCGTGAACGGCAGCCGCCTTCCGGTCCCGATGATGAATATCTTAAACGGCGGCGCGCATGCGGCAAATACGGTGGACGTGCAGGAGTTCATGATCATGCCGGCGGGAGCTGGGAGCTTCAGGGAAGGACTCAGATGGTGCACGGAAGTGTTCCATGCGCTCCAGTCTCTCCTGAAGTCTAAGGGGCTTGCAACCTCCGTGGGAGATGAGGGGGGATTTGCCCCCGACCTGGGAAGCGACGAGGAGGCGGTCGAGTATATCCTCGAGGCAGTGCACCGGGCAGGCTATGAGCCGGGAAAAGACTTTGTACTTGCGATTGATGCGGCGTCCAGCGAGTGGAAGGGAAGCCGGAAAGGCGAGTACGTCCTTCCGAAGTGCGGGAAGAAGTTCACCTCAGCGGAACTGGCAGGCCACTGGAAAGCCCTCACAGAGAAATATCCGATCTGCTCCATTGAGGACGGACTGGATGAGGAAGACTGGGAAGGCTGGCAGATCATGACAAAAGAGCTGGGCAAAAGAGTGCAGCTTGTGGGCGACGACCTGTTTGTGACAAACACAGAGCGCCTGAAGAAAGGGATTGACATGGGATGCGGAAACTCCATCCTGATCAAGCTGAACCAGATCGGTTCCGTTTCCGAGACGCTCGAGGCGATCAAGATGGCTCACAAGGCGGGATACACGGCAGTCACTTCCCATCGTTCGGGCGAGACGGAGGATACGACGATCGCAGATCTTGCCGTTGCTCTGAATACATGCCAGATCAAGACCGGAGCGCCCAGCAGGAGCGAGCGCGTGGCAAAATACAACCGGCTGATCCGCATAGAGGAAGAGCTTGGCGCAGGCGCGGTATATCCGGGATTCGGAGCGTTCAATATAACGAGAGGGTAAAAACAGAGGCCTGTGAAAACAAAGACGGCATCTTCTTTGTTTTCACAGGCCTCACTTTCTTTTGCGGAAAAGAGCTGCGTTCTACCGTGACATTTCAAGCTGCGGCCCGATCTGCTTGTGCGCTCGGATGACCGTCTCGATCTCATGGAGATCCGACGATGGAAGGTCGCCAGGGATTGTGTTCTTGACGGCTCCTGTGGCATTCCCTATTTCCAGAGCCCTGCGGCAGTTCCAGGGATCGGACAGCAGACCGTAGAGCACGCCTGCGACATAGGCGTCCCCGCTTCCTATGCGGTCTACCACCTCGATATTCCGGTATGGTTCTTCCTCATAATAAGTATCATTCTGCGCGTCATAGATGATAGAACCGAAGGTATGGATCTTCGGGCTGTGGACGATGCGCTGTGTGGAGGCAACGATATGAATCGGATATTCTTCCGTGAAGCTTTTCATGATTTCTCTGGCGCTGCCCTTTTTCAGGAAGGTGAGGCGGGCAGTGTCCTCTGAGCAGAAGAAGATATCCACATAGGGAAGGATTTGCTCAATGCATTCCCTTGCCTCGTCTCCGGTCCACAGATTGCCGCGGAAGTTTACGTCAAAAGAGATCAGGGCGCCGGCTTCCTTGAATTTCCGTATCATTTCCAGGCCTGTCTCACGGCACTGACGGCTGAGGCCAAGCGTGATCCCGCTTGTGTGGAAACAGCGGGTGGATGAAAAGAGGGAGTCATCGAAATCGTGGATCGAGATGCTGTTCACAGAGGAATGCTTCCGATCGTATACAACGCCCGGTTTTCTCGGATAAGCGCCGTTTTCGTAATAGTAGATCCCGAGCCGCGCATCCTCTGAATCGTCATACACAAGGAAGTCATCGCTTACGCCGCAGAAGCGGATTCTGTTTTTTGCATAGGTGCCGATATCATTTGCGGGCAGCTTTGAGATGATTCCTGTGCGGAGCCCGAGAAGCGAGACTCCCGATACGACGTTGAGCTCTGCACCGCCAGCCTGTTTTTGAAGCAGGTCGCCTCTGACCAGCCGTTCGCTGCCCGGCGGAGAGAGTCTAAGAAGAACTTCTCCAAGGGAAAGAAGATCAAAAGGTTTTTTTGATTTGTTCATGGCACATACCTCCCGAAATAGTGGTGGGGATGCTACATGGCAAAAGCATCCCCATTTCAAGGTTTGGATCTATATAAATTGGAACGTCAGCAGATTTATCTCTGGACACGGCCGGATGCGTCTCCGCCTGCCAGTTTGAGAACTTCGTCCATGGATACCATGTTGAAGTCGCCTTCGATCGAGTGCTTCAGGCAGGAAGCCGCAACTGCAAACTCAATCGCCGCCTGAGAATCATATCCGTTCAGGCATGCGCAGATCAGGCCGCCGCCGAAGCTGTCGCCGCCGCCTACGCGGTCAACGATATGCATTGTATATTTCTTGCTGAAACAGAAGTCTTTGCCGTCATACAGCATGGCAGACCACTTGTTGTCGTTTGCGGAGATGGACTCGCGCAGTGTGATGGCAACCTTTGAAAAGCCGAATCTGTCAGCCAGCTGTTTTGCGACGTCTTTGTAGCCTTCGTGGTTTACTTCTCCTTTTGTGACATCGGTGTCGGCAGCCTTGATGCCGAAAACATCGGATGCATCTTCCTCGTTTGCGATGCAGACGTCTACATATTTGCACAGCTCGCCCATCACCTGTCCGGCCTTCTCTTTGGACCAAAGCTTATTTCTGTAGTTCAGGTCGCAGGATACGGTAACGCCCGCTGCTTTGGCAGCCTTGCATGCCTCAAGGCAGATCGCCGCAACTTCGTCGTTCAGTGCCGGCGTGATGCCTGTGAAGTGGAACCATTCTGCTCCGTCAAAGATTTCTTCCCAGTTGAAATCATCCTTGGATGCGGTAGCGATAGAAGAACCGGCGCGGTCATAGATGACCTTAGACGGACGCTGGGATGCGCCCTTCTCCAGGAAATAGATACCGACTCTGTCGCCGCCGCGTGCGATATAGGAAGTGTCAACGCCGTATTTTCTCAGAGAGTTTACGGCAGCCTGCCCGATCTCATGTGCCGGGAGCTTCGTGACGAATTTTGCGTCAAATCCATAATTTGCGAGGGAGACAGCCACGTTTGCCTCGCCGCCGCCGTATGTAGCTCCGAAAGAATCCGCCTGTACGAAACGGTAGTATCCTTCCGGGGCAAGTCTCAGCATGATCTCTCCAAATGTGATTACTTTCTTTGCCATTTTTATTTACCTCTGCTTTCTTTTACGATTTCTACTGCTTCTTTAACGAGTTCTCTGATCCTGCCGAACTCGCCTGATTTTACAAGATCTCCCTTTACCATCCAGCTTCCGCCGCATGCAAGGATCCTGTCGTATGCAAGATAATCCTTTACATTCTTCGGGTTGATGCCGCCTGTGGGCATGAACTTCATGCCGACATACGGAGCTGCGATCGCCTTGATGTATGCGAGGCCGCCTGCCTGCTCAGCCGGGAAGAACTTCACGACTTCAAGGCCGTTTTCGATCGCCTGTTCCACATCACTTGGATTTGCGCAGCCCGGTGTGATCAGGATTCCCTTCTCTACACAGTATTTGACAATCTTCGGATTGAGCCCCGGGCTTACGATGAATTTTGCCCCCGCGGCAACAGCCCGGTCAACCTGGTCTGTCGTCAGGACTGTTCCTGCGCCCACCAGCATATCCGGAAATTTTTCAGACATAATGCGGATAGACTCTTCTGCAGCATCGGTGCGGAAGGTTACCTCTGCGCACGGAAGCCCGCCGTCGCACAGAGCCTGGGCAAGAGGTTCTGCGTCTTTCGCGTCGTCCAGGACAACGACAGGAACGATACCGATTTCTCCGATCTGTTTTAACACTTCATTCATTTTCAACTCTCCTTAAAGTTTTATAATGTGAAACTAAGTTTTATAATGTGAACCTTTCTGAATCAAAGTATACTACTAGTTCTATAAAAGTCAAGTGTAAAATTCAAGTTTTTTCAAGAAATTAACTGATTTTTAAATGATTGAATAATGGAAGCAGATATGATAGAATGGTTTCATATTGCGAAACTGATTAACTATGTAAATGGAGGGAAAACACAGTGGAAGATAAAAATCCGATCCAGGTGGCGGACCGCCTTTTTGGAGCGCTGGAGCTTCTGGCGGAGAATGGGGACGCGGGGGTGATGGAAGTGAGTACAGCTCTCGGGCTGAACAAAAGCACAGCTCACCGTGTCCTGAATTCTCTTATATATATGGGATATGCAAGGCAGAATGAAGAAACCGGGCGGTATGAGCCGTCCCTTAAGGTCGTTGACCTGGCAAATCAGGTGATGAAGCATGTGGATATTGTCCAGGTGGTGCGGCCGTATCTGAGGAAACTGATGGAGCTGACGGACGAGACGGTCCATTTTGTAGAGCGGGACGGTACGGATGCAGTTTATATAGATAAAGTAGAGTCATACCGGAACGGGATACAGATGGTATCCCGGATCGGGAGCCGGATCCCTCTTTACTGCTCCGGAGTGGGAAAAGCCATAGCGGCGGAGCTGGATGAACACGAAGTGGAAGAGATCTGGAACCGAAGCCGGATCCTCCCGCTGACCCCTTACACGATCACGGATTTCGAGGCGTTCAGACGGGAACTTTCTGAGATCAGAGAGAGAGGATATGCGCTGGACAATGAAGAGAATGAAAACGGAGTGCGCTGTATCGCGGTCAGCCTGAAGGATTATACAGGCAGGGTGAAATATGCGTTCAGCATCTCCGCGCCTGTCAGCAGGATGGACAATGAGAGGATCCGCCAGCTGGCAGGCTATGTCCTGGAGATTAAGGACCAGGTCATGGAGAAGCTCTGCCCCTGACGAACTTACGTTTTGAGCCGGTTCAGACAGAGGTGAAAACTGCCTTCGCGGGAGCGTGCTGAAAAGGTTGTGAAATCCTGTAAAATCGTCTATACTTTGATAAGTATGAAAAGGCGCGCACGGATCGCGGACTGCATGTTCTGCCGGTGACGGCAGGAGAGAGACCGAGGTCCTGCGCCGGGATCTGCCAGAGCGGATCCGGACAGTCTGAATCGGGAGATGACAGCACTATGCCGCTGAATACAATTTTGATCAAGCCGGCGTCCTCGCTGTGCAGCATGCAGTGCAGATACTGCTTTTACTGCGACGAGGCCGGGAAACGGGAACAGGCGTCCTATGGGATGATGACGGAGACGACGCTGCGAAATATAATAAAGAAGATGATGTTCCAGGCGGAGCGGGAGATCTGCTTTGCCTTTCAGGGAGGGGAGCCGACCCTGCGGGGCACGGATTTTTACAGGAAGGCGCTGGAATTTGAACAGCGTTTCAACAGGAATCACGTGAAGGTGCGGAATGTACTGCAGACAAACGGACTGCAGATTGACGAAGAGTGGTGCCGTCTGTTCCGGGAAGGAGAGTTCCTGGTCGGCGTTTCCGTGGACGGCACGAAAGAGATCCATGACAGCTTCCGGAAAGACGGGGCGGGAGCGGGGACTTATGACCGGATCTGCAGGAATCTCCATCTGCTGGAAGAATACGGGATAGAATACAATATCCTGACTGTTGTCACAGCGCAGACAGCCGGGCATATCAGAGAGATCTACCAGGAATATAAGAGGAAGGGGTGGAACTATCAGCAGTATATTATCTGCCTGGACCCTTTGGGGGAAGAGCCGGGGGGAAGAGAATATTCCCTGACGCCGGAGATGTACGGCGCTTTCCTGACAGAGCTGTTTGAAATGTGGTATAAGGACTGGAAAAAGGGAAGAGCTCCTTATATCAGACAGTTTGAGAATTATATCGGGATATTGATGGGGTATCCGCCGGAGTCGTGCGAGCAGAGAGGGGTCTGCAGCGTGCAGTGCGTGACGGAGGCTGACAGCAGCGTTTATCCGTGTGATTTCTACGTCCTGGATGAATACCGGCTCGGCAGCTTCAACGAGAATAAAGTGAGCGATTTCTTTGAGAACCGCCGCGCCTTAGATTTTGTGAAGGAGTCAAGGCTCATCAGCGGTTCGTGCACCGGGTGCGAGTGGTATCCGCTCTGCCGGGGCGGCTGCAGGCGGCACCGGATTATAGATGAAGAAACAGGCACATACCATAATTATTTCTGCGGCGGATACCGGCTTTTCTTTGAGAGATGCGGCGGCCGTCTCGGAGAGATCGCAGAGTATCTGAAAAGATAGTTTTGACAAATCATTCCATATCCTGCATGGGCGGACAGCAGGCTGTATTGTGTGATATGATGAGAAAAATAAGGAAATATTGTTAGACATTGTATGTAATTGACAATATTCATAAAAAAAAGGACAATATAGTTATTGAAAATTTATGGGGCAGGGGGATATAATTTACTTAACAAATTTAAAGGAGGATACGAAATGAAAAAGAAAGTAATCAGCGTATTACTTGCTACCGCAATGGTTACAGGACTTGTAGCAGGATGCGGAAGCAAAGGAAACGACTCACAGGGCAATGCCGATGGTGAGTACAGCGGTGTGGAGCTTACATACTGGTCTATGTGGTCCAACACAGAGCCGCAGGGAAAGGTTCTTCAGGAGGCGGTTGACGCTTGGGAAGAAGAGACAGGCGGATCAGTAACGATCGAGTGGAAGAACCGTGACATCAAGAATATTCTTGCATCAGCTCTTGAGGCTGAGGAGAATATCGACCTGTTCGAGGACGACTACAACAGAATCGCAAACAACTACAAGGATTATGTTGCAGACCTGACAGAGATGGCTGAGTCAGCTGGATATGCTGATCAGAGCTATGCGGTATTAAATGACCAGGCTACAGAGTGGGCAGGATTCCTTCCGTGCGTTACAGAGCAGCCGCAGGTAGGCGGTGTGTTCTACAACCAGGACATCTTCGATGAGGTAGGAGTTGAGGCTCCGACAACATGGGCAGAGTTCCTTGATGTATGCCAGAAGATCAAAGATGCAGGATATGCTCCGATGGCTCTGGACAGCACATATGCTCCGTTCTTCTTCGGATATCATCTGTCAAGATATATCGGTGAGGACACAACATCTCAGCTTGCTACAGAGGGCGGCTGGGCTTCAAATGAAGGCGTTATCAAAGCGGCAGATTCTATGATCGATTTCGTAAAGAAGGGTTACCTTGTAGACGGTGCTCCGGACGAGTATCCGGCAAGCCAGAATAAGATGGCTCTTGGCGACACAAAGGCAGCAATGGTTGTTTGTGCAAACTATGTAACAGCTGAGGTTAACAACATGGTAGCTGAAGGCGAAGATCCGCTGAACTGGGGCGTATTCAATTATCCGGCAGTTGACGGAGCAGCAGAAGGCGTAGACCAGACAGCATCTTATGTAGGAGCAAACTCCATCGCAGTTACAAAGTACAGCGAGAACCAGGAAGCTGCATTTGATCTGGCTACATTCATCACATCTGGTGAGTATGATCAGAAGATGGCTGACGAGGCTTCTCAGATCCCGGCAGACCCGTCCAACACAGCTCCGGCTGCTCAGAACGGAACAGTAGAGGTTCTTTCCGGAACATCTTCTCCGCTGACATGGAACATGGGACTGAATGCAAATTCTGACCTGATTTCTCAGATTCAGGAAGTAGTCGTAAGACTGTATGAAGGTGACATTACATCGGGCGCGGATTTCGTAGCAGCTCTGGACGCATTATACTAAGATTAAGCTTACTACCCGGAGGTGACGCTGTTCAGGCGTCACCTCATTTTTTCAGCGAGGTGACTTAAAAAAATGAAAAAGAATAAAGCATTTATTATTGGGTTTATTGCTCCCTGTGCTCTGAGTCTGCTCGTTATGTATCTGTATCCGGTTGTGCGTACAGTGATTATGAGTTTCTTCGGAATTGAGAGTGTGACGGCGGAGGTATCAGACTGGTCATTTAACGGTATTGACAATTATATTAAGATTTTCTCCAGCCCGACATTCCAGCGGGCAATGACAAACATGCTTCTGATCTGGCTTGTAGGAGGAATTATCGTTCTTGTGCTGGCGCTGCTTTTTGCGGTTATCCTGACAAGCGGCATCCGCTTTAAGAAGTTCTTCCGTGCGGCAATCTATATGCCGAATATCATCAGTGCAGTAGCATTGGCAACCATGTGGATTCAGTATATCTATAATCAGGATTACGGTCTTTTGAACCAGATACTCGGCATATTCGGGCTTGAAGGCAAGAACTGGCTGGGTACGGATATGAAATTCTGGGCGATGCTCGGAGCGTTCATCTTCGGAGCGGTCGGATATTACATGCTGATTTTCATCAGCGGTATCGAGCGTATCCCGGAAGACCTGTATGAAGCTGCTACGATTGACGGAGCAAACAAAGTACAGCAGTTTGGAAGTATTACACTTCCGCTTCTTCGCAGTATCTTCAAGACGAACATCACGTTCTGGAGTGTCAACTGTATCACATTCTATCTCTGGTCGAAGATGTTCGCTCCGGTTAGTACGGAAGCATCTACGATCGTGCCGGTTGTATACCTGTACGATACAGTGTTCGGTACAACCGGAAACGTTCAGAGGGATGCAGGAGCCGGTGCGGCTGTCGGTGTTACGCTGGCAATCTTTGTAGCAATTGTTTACTTTATCATGAACAAACTGCTCAAGGATGACGACCTGGAATTCTAATGTGCGGAAATGGAGTGAAATCATGAGTAAAAAAGAGAAAGTAGTATATAAGGAAAAAATTAATTGGAAAAAAGAAGCAGCGCTTCTTCCCGGCTACGTGCTCGTGCTCCTTTGGATTGCATTTACGGCAGTTGTCCTTATTTGGATCGTGGGAGCCAGCTTTTCCACATCAACTGAAATCTTTTCCGGATCAGTGTTTAAATTCGAATCGGGATTTCATTGGGAAAACTATGTGACTGCGTGGACGTCCAGTAATGTTTCCGTATTCTTCGGAAACTCCCTGCTGTACTCCCTTGTGACATGTGTTGTGGTAATCCTGATTGCGGCGCCGGCGGCATACGTACTGTCCAGATACACATTCCTTGGAAATAAGCCGATCAAGACAAGCCTTATCCTGGCAATGAGTATTCCGGAAGTTATGATCATCATGCCGATCTACGCATTGACAGCGCAGTATCACATCAGAGGACGTATCCTCCTGATCGTGCTTTATATCTGCATCCGTGTGCCGTTTACGACGACATACCTGCTGAACTTCTTTGCCAGCCTGTCAAGAAGCTACGAGGAGGCAGCGGCGATCGACGGATGTTCACCGTCAAAGACATTCTGGCAGATCATGCTGCCGCTTGTCCAGCCGGCGATCATTACAGTTACGATCTTTAATTTCCTGAGTGTATGGAACGAGTTCTTCATGGCACTCATCTTTGCGACCTCGACAGATATGACACCTGTAGGTGTAGGACTTCTTCAGATTGTAAATGGTATGAAGTACACCGGTGAATGGGGCGCATTGTTCGCAGCGGTTATCATTGTATTCCTGCCGACCTTCCTGCTCTACATCTTCCTGTCAGAGAAGATTATCGCAGGCGTTACCGGCGGCGGTGTCAAAGGATAATTATAATGTATTAAAATCTCGGGCTGGCACAGTGAGTCTGTACCGGCCCGAAAGTATGAGAGAGGAGAATGACTGTGAAAGAGAATTCACGCGGAAGGGTAACAATACCTACAGATGTAGACGTAGTACCTGAAACTTTAGAACTTTTAAAACGCTGGGGAGCAGACGCGATCCGTGACTGTGACGGAACGGACTACCCGGAAGAACTGAAAACAGTAGATGCAAAGGTATATTCTACATATTACACGACGAGAAAAGACAACGCTTGGGCAAAAGCCAATCCGGATGAGATTCAGCAGATGTATATCATGACTCCATTTTATACGGCAGTGACAGATGAGATTTCTATCCATCTTATGAACCACCTCTACCCGGATATGCTTAAAGTGAATGATCATGACGATATTACAAGATGGTGGGAGGTAATCGACCGTACAACCGGAGAAGTTGTTCCGGTTTCAGAGTGGAGCTATGACAGTGAGTCCGGCGATGTGACGATTCATAACGCTAAGGAATTCCATGATTATACAGTGAGCTTCCTCGCATACATCATGTGGGATCCGGTGCATATGTACAATGCAGTGACAAACGGCTGGACGAATTTTGAGAAGCAGATCACATTCGATGTCCGTCAGCCGAAGACACATAAGTATTCCATGGAGCGTCTTAGAAAATTCATGGCGGACAATCCGCATGTAAACGTGATCCGTTATACGACGTTCTTCCATCAGTTCACGCTGATCTTTGATGAACTTGCCAGAGAAAAATATGTTGACTGGTATGGATATTCCGCATCCGTCAGCCCGTATATCCTGGAGCAGTTCGAGAAGGAAGTCGGATACAAATTCCGTCCGGAATTTATTATCGACCAGGGCTACATGAACAACCCGTACCGTATCCCGTCAAAAGAATTCAGTGATTTCCAGGCTTTCCAGAGAAGAGAAGTAGCAAAGCTTGCGAAAGAGATGGTAGACATCACACACGAGGGCGGCAAGGAAGCTATGATGTTCCTTGGCGATCACTGGATCGGCATGGAGCCGTTCATGGACGAGTTCAAGAGCATCGGCCTGGACGCTGTAGTAGGAAGTGTCGGAAATGGTTCCACACTCCGTCTGATCAGCGATATTGAAGGCGTGAAATATACAGAGGGACGTCTCCTTCCGTATTTCTTCCCGGATGTATTCCACGAGGGCGGAGATCCGGTGAAAGAGGCGAAGGTCAACTGGGTGACAGCGAGACGTGCGATCTTGAGAAAGCCGATCGACAGAATCGGATACGGCGGATACTTAAAGCTCGCGCTTCAGTTCCCTGAGTTTGTAGACTACGTGGAGAGCGTATGCAACGAGTTCCGCGAGCTGTACGACAACATCAAAGGCACGACGCCGTACTGCATCAAGAAAGTAGCAGTGCTGAACTGCTGGGGCAGGATGCGCGCATGGGGCAACCATATGGTACATCATGCGATCTACCACAGAGAGACGGTCGCTTATGCAGGAATCATTGAAGCCCTGAGCGGTGCTCCGTTTGATGTGAAGTTCATCAGCTTTGATGATATCAGAGAGAATCCGGCAATCCTGGATGATATTGACGTGCTGCTCAATGTAGGCGACGCTGACACAGCATACACCGGAGGCGACAACTGGACGGATGAGAAGATCGTGACAGCCGTGAAGAGATTCATCTACAATGGCGGTGGATTTATCGGAGTAGGCGAGCCGGCTGCCCATCAGCATGAAGGACACTTCTTCCAGCTTGCAACGGTGATGGGAGTGGAGAAAGAGCTTGGCTTCACTATGAACTACGATAAGTATAACTGGGATGAGCATGATCACTTTATCAAAGAGGACTGCACGAAGGACATTGACTTCGGCGAGGGCGAGGAGAATATCTACGCTTACGAGGGCACAGAGATCCTCGTTCAGAGAAACAAAGAGGTTCAGATGGCTGTAAATGAGTTCGGAAAAGGACGTACCGTATACATCAGCGGACTTCCGTACAGCTTTGAGAACAGCCGTGTCCTCTACCGTTCCATCATTTGGGCGTCTCATGATGAAGAGAACCTTCACAGATGGTTCAGCACGAACTTCAATGTTGAGGTTCACGCCTATGTGAAGAACGGCAAGTACTGTGTTGTAAACAACACATATGAGCCGCAGAGCACCACAGTATATAAAGGGGATGGAACAAGCTTCGATCTGGATCTTGAAGCAAACCAGATTATCTGGTACGAGATTTAATAAGAAATTTTTCAAATTGACATTATGAAAAGGGGCGTCTTCCTGATGTGGAAGACGCCCCTTTTTATAATGTCCGATGACCGCGTATCAGGACTGCGTGCTGTTCTGCCTGTACTTGATCGGGGTAATCCCGTATTTTTTGCGGAATATCTGTGTGAAATACGACTGTGACGAGAAGCCCGTCTGAGAAGAGATATCCGACACGGAATAGTCAGTCTCTTTCAGCAGGCGGCAGGCGGTCTCCAGCCTCCGTTCGTTGAGATACTGGATCGGCGACAGGCCTGTATATTTTGCAAATGAGTGTGCCATATAATATTTGTTCAT
>CALWQS010000039.1 GCA_944383745.1 uncultured Mediterraneibacter sp.
ATTGATTGCGGCGATATTGATTGCGGCGGAACAACGGCACAAATCACATCTTGTATTTTCCTTCCAAAGTGCTATAATAATCTACATGGAAGCATAGCTCAGCTGGGATGAGCGTTCGCCTCACACGCGAGAGGTCATGGGTTCGAGCCCCATTGCTTCCATTTTTTATGCCTTGAAATCCGATTCTCCCGCCTGCCGGCCAGAATCTCCTTCATGCTCTGTTAGCACTCCGGACCTGAGCAAATCTGTCAGAAGCATTCTCGCTTCCTTCCGGATCTGCTCCAGCGAAGTCTTTTCTTCATGACATTCATTAATAAATCCGAACATTCCGAAGCACACGAACCCCGCGATCTTCTTAGGAGAATATTTTAATCGAAGGTGTCTCCTCACATGCGAGGTATGAAGTTCTACTGTTTCCAGCACAATACTGTAAAACCGAGACGCCAGATACGGATTCTTATCCGGATTCGTATGACGGAAAAAATCAAACCTGTCGTAATAGACCTTTAAGATACTGTCAAGAACGTTCACATAGCCGGCGACAAGCCCGTTTCTCTGATTATTTTCCTTCTGCCGCCTTCTATAATCGGCGGTGCCCAGAATAAGCATATCATTAAAAATATCATCCAGAAGCGCATATTTATCGCTGTAATGAGAGTAAAACGTGATCCGGCTTATCTCTGCTTCTCTGCACAGTTCTGTGATAGAGATATGTTCAAATTCTTCCCGGTCCAGCATCCGGATCATTGCATCCTTCAGGCTTCGCTTTGTTTTTACAATTCTTTTATCTTCCATAAACCTGACACTTTCCCTTTCCTGTATAAATACCTGACAGTTTTTAATTATTGTCCATTGTTATTCGCTTCCTGTTTTGCTATAATCTTAACACTTGTTATAATAACGGTCAACAAAACAGATAATATGGGAGGTCTATATGCCAAAGATTGCCATTATGACAGACAGCAACTGCGGGATCATGCCAAATGAAGGGAAAAAGCTGGGCGTCCATGTTCTTCCGATGCCGGTAATCATCGACGGGCAGACATATTATGAAGGGGTCGATATCTCTCCGGATGAATTTTTCCAAAGACAGGCATCAGGCGCAGATATTACAACGTCTCAGCCTTCCCCCGGCGACGTGACGGCGATGTGGAAGGAACTTCTCCGTACTTACGATGAAGTCCTGTTCATTCCCATGTCAAGCGGACTGAGCAATACCTGCCAGACAGCCCTCATGCTGTCCGGATACGACGAATTTTCCGGACGTGTTTTCGTAGCAGACAACAAGCGGATCTCCGTGACGCAGGCACAATCTGTTCTGGACGCCGTATCCCTTGCCGATGAAGGGAGAAGCGCCGCGCAGATCAAAGAGATTCTTGAGGCGGAGGCGCTGGACGCCAGTATTTATATTGCCGTTGATACCCTGGAATATTTAAAGAAAGGCGGACGGATTACCGCAGCCGCAGCGGCGATCGGTACGGTTCTGAAACTGAAGCCCGTTCTGACCATCCAGGGGGACAAGCTGGATTCTTATGCCAAGACGCGGGGCCTGAAAGCAGCGTTCCGCACAATGCTGGGCGCTGTCAAAGACGATATCTCATCCCGCTTTTCTCACCTGAAGGAGGAAGGTTCTCTGAAGGTCGGGATAGCCAACACTCTTATGGATCCGGAAAAACTGGAGCTGTATAAAGAAGAAATGAAACGGAATTTCCCGGATCTGGATCTGTTCTACCTGCCCCTTACGATGAGCATCGGCACACACACAGGTCCCGGCGCCCTCGGAATCGGCGTTGTCCGATGCCATTCTCCTAAGGATTCCTTCTCTTAAAGGCTTTCCATCTGACAAAGAACTCCGGCTGTGCATTTCCGGGCGAAACAATACTCGTTCCGTCCGGAAATACACAGCCGGAGTTCTCTTTCCGGTTCCCTGTCTCAAATATATCCGCCGCCGTAGCCGCCTCCATAACCTCCGCCATATCCGCCGCAGCAGAGTCCGCCGCCTCCGCAGCAGAGATTGCACAGCAGGTTTGCAACACAGAGCTTCACACAGCAGCTGCTGTCAAATGTCCCCGGATAACCGTACATATTCTGCCGCTGCTGATACCAGCTTCCGCCGTTCTGAAGGCGCTGAAGAAGCATCTGATACTGCATATTCTCCGGATCCAGCCTGACAGCTTCTCTGGCATGCTCAAGCGCAGTCACATTGTTTCCCGCGCCGGAGTTGGCAGAAGCGCTGTAGAAATACCAGAGCGCCCCTCTGTCCTTGATTCCATCCAGGACGTTAAGCGCCTCTGCATAATGGCCGCTCCGTATGTAATTCGCCGCCGCGCGCAGATGCGCATCCGTTTCGCTTTCTCCCGTCCCCCGGGAACCTCCTGCCGGTCCGCCGCCGAACGGGCCATATCCGCCGAATCCGCCGAACGGGCCGTATCCGCCGTTTCCATAGGCGGACTCTCCCGCGCTTCCGTCTGACGAGTATCCTCTCTCCCGCTCATCCATAATCTGCTTGTATGCCTGCTGAACCTCCTTAAACTTTGCTTCCGCTTCATCCTTATGCGGATTATTGATATTCGCATCCGGATGATATTTTCTGCTCAGCCTGCGGTATGCCTTCTTAATCTCATCTTCTGTCGCATTCCTGTCTATACCTAAGATACTATATGGATCTGTCATCTTCTCAACTGCCGCTCCCTTATTCCGCTCTCTTTACCGATTCTCAGCTTTTTTTAATAAATGTGGTGCCGCATTTCGGGCAGCGTATCTCCACTTTCCCTTTGCCTTTCGGAATCCGAATCTTCTGCCCGCAGCCCGGACATTTATAAATGTGATATACCTTTCTCTGCTTCCACAGCCCCTTCTGGCTTCTGAAAAAATTGCGGATCCCGTACACCTTTGCCAGAAACGCCTGATTTTCAGCGTATCTCTTAGAGATATTACGCGAAAACATCCTGAAATAGCAATAAATGATCAGCACCCATCCGAGCACATAAAAAAGCATCCCGACAACTTTTCCCGTCAGAAAAGCCGACAAAAACACAACGATCAGCCCTGCCGCAAGAAGAACTTTAGAAAGCGTATCCGCCCCGTTTCTGCCCTGCATAAAACGTATCAATTTTTCTTTCATCTTCATCCATCCTTCACAAAATCAAGATACTGCCGGATATATTCTGCACAGCATTCCGAATATGGGATATATTTTCCTCTGTTTTTCGGTCAAAGTCAATTAAATTCTTATAAATTTTATCAGATGGCCAAGCCTTAGATTATGGAAAAAGGAACAGATCCCATAGTCTGCTCCTTCTTCCGGCTGAAAAACAAGTCTTCTAATCTTCATTCAGAATATTGCCGCAGATTTCGTCAGAAATCAAATATACAATCCTCGAATCATCGATCATGACATACCGGCTGCCGTCGCCGTCCTCTCCGCCGATATACAGAGTCATCGTCTTATCCTCATTATCCTCTGTATAGGTTACTTCCACCGTCGTTCTCGACGCATTGTCAAGCCCGTAATTTCCACGGTCCGCGTCCGCCACAGAATAATCCGCCGCCTCAGAGAGGGCCACCGTGCCCAGGCCGCCCGCAATCGCTGAAATATCTTCCGACTGTTCCTCATTTTCCGAGTCATAGACTATCGACGTTTCTCCGGATGTAATTACAACCTTCTTAAGATTCCCGCTTCCGATGCTCGGATAATCATCAAACTGAGCCATATCGTTCAGCGACTGGGACAGATTGTCGGCTGCAGAGGAAGGAACTGTATACACCGTTCCGCTGTCGTCCAGCGACACATAGTAGTAATCATCCACTGTATTTCCGAACTTGATCTCCGTCACCGTTCCGTCAGCCTCCGTCAGAGTCACCGTATAATCCGGTTCCTCCAGCCCATAATCCGCAAGCTCATCTCCGTCCACTAATTCCCGGTCCGCCTTCAGCTGTCCCATATCTTCAGCAATTGTTTCCGGGACGCTCTGATCCAGCGGGAAATCCGCATCCGGCGTGTATATCCAAGTACCGTCCCGCTTCTCGAACCCTCTCTCGCCGTCTCCTATATCATAGCTGATCGCCTTGATCTCCGCCGGATCGATCTGTGTGACAACGACCGCATCCGACTCCTCATCCTTCTCCGCCTGCTGCCTGTTCCATGCTTTGAGAGCAAAATAAGCAGCCAGCAGAACGATCAGGACGCCAAGCAGAATCAGCAGCGTTTTGTTCTTCTTCACTCACAGCACCTCTCTTTCCTGTTTATGCCTTTCTCCTGCGGAACCATACAACGAATCCTGCGAGCAGCACAACAGCCGGTATGCCGAAAATCACAAGGATGCTGAAAGATCCTGCATGCTGTACCGTATTATACTCTACTGAAAGGCTCTTTGGTTCGATGGAAAGATTCTGAACACCTTCAAAGTTCGCCGTCACAGCGTTCATGAATACCTGCGCATTCTCAAGCTGCGTAAACGAATCTGTAATCTGAGAATCGATCAGGCTTCCCGCAGAAATCACCGTAAGCCTTGCAGTCCTGCTCTCGGATTCGTCGGAAGACGATTCGTCCGAGCTGTCTGCATCCTCGGCGTCTGTATCTTCTGCTTCCGCATCCTCTTCTCCGCTGTCCTCGTCAGAAGACTCCGTGATCGTCTCTTCTGCCACCGCGCCGAGTGTAAAGCTTCCCTGTTCCTGCGACGTCTCTGTCACCGCCAGTGAATTTTCCGAAGAACTCATAAATGCAGTAGTGCTGATCGTATCACGCTGCGGATCGACAAGATTCATGCCGTGCGTGTTGGTAAGCAGAACCATCTCCGAAGAGATTCCTTCCGCCATCTCCCCGGTAAGGGAAAGCTCGGGGAAGATATAGTAGTAGTTCCCCTGATAGCATCGCTGGGGATCCGCGATATATCCGTCCGCCGCCTGCATTCCGTACTCTTCAAGAATCCCTTCAAGATTCGAAAGCTCCAAGGCATTCGTATCGCCCATGAGGATCATCACCCGTCCGCCTTCTCCGAGATAAGTCCGGAGCATAGCCGCCTCGTCTTCCGACAGATCCGTAACCGGCTCATACATCAGCAGAAGGTCGCAGTCCTCCGGTATGGAAGTCGTCATGAGAAGATTCAGATCCGAAAGGCTGTAATTGTTCTTTTCCATCAGGTCCGTTATCGTCGTCGAAAGCGTCTGTTCTCCGTGGCCGCTGACCTGGTAGATCACCTGCTCCGCATCACTTGTCACGTAATTCACCGCGCTCGTGAGCTGCCCCTCCCCGTCGAACGACGTGTAGGACAGGCTGCCATAATAATAGTAGGAATACATATCAGGGACAAGAATGTCGTCAAAAGATATGGTCGTCGTCTTGCCTGTCGCCTCGCAGGAAACGACCACATTATTCTCTGTCGTATCATATTCCGTAAGAGCCGACGGATGAAGCACCGGATCTACCCACTCCAGATGGATCTTTCCGGACAGAGACGCATATCTGCTCAGAAAAGTAACAATTCTGTCATCCGTCTCATCCTTAACGGCGAGCACTTTCATGTCGACCTCATCCTCGAGGCCGCCCAGCAGCTCCTTCGTCGTGTCTGTGATCTCATAGATTTTTGTACTGCTCACATCAAGATTGCGGTAAGCCTCCGGGATCTGTCCGATCACAAGATTAAGTACAATCACAACAGCAATCACAATAACTGTCAGCCCTACGCTGTATGTCCCGTGTTTTGTTCCCGCCGTGCGGAAAAGTCCGCTTATTTTTCCTGTTATCTTTTTTAATCTGTCCATTTCCGCACCTCCTAGCTCCAGCGTCTCTTCTGTATCGCCTGCACTGTCAGGAATACAAAAACTGCAATGACTGACAGGTACAGCACGATCCCCGTCACGTCGACGATGCTGTTATTCGATATATCAGTAAACACGTTGGCGAGCGCCAGCTTCCCGAGAACGTCTGTCAGAAGGTTCTCATACAGGCTCTGCTTTACAAAATACAGTACGATGCTGACCGCCGCTCCCGCAATCTCAACAGCTCCCGACAGCACAATATTCTCAGTCATGCGCCAGATATAAAACACAGCGATTGTCAGCAGGATCAGAACTCCCGCGAGTCCGCCAGCCGCCGAACTTGGCAGCATAGACAGAAGCCCATCCCACAGGTAGAGCACAAGCAGAATGCCGAACGTGCTGATAAACGCGATAATCTGGCTCTCTGTCAGAGACGACAGGAACATTCCGATCGCCGCGTACACACAGCCCAGGAGGAAAAATACGGCAATTGAAATATAGTCCACTTCAAGGTATGCCGTTCCCTGCGACTTAATGATCAGAGGATAGAGACAGAAGATCACATTCGGTATTGCAATCACAGTCGCCATCGCAAGATATTTTCCCATCACGACTTTTCCAAGACTGACCGGAGCCGTAAGCAGAAGCTGATCCGTCTTGTTTTTCCGTTCCTCCGAAAAGCTTCTCATGGTAATCAGCGGGATTCCCACGATAAAGACAATCAGGGAGCCTGAAAGCGTATATGAAAAATACGGATACCCCGCCGTCAGATTATACGCCATAAAATAAATTCCTGTAAAGACGAGCAGAAATGCAATAAACACGCATCCCGTCATAGACTGAAAATAAGATTTCAGTTCTCTTTTATAAATCGCCAGCATTCTTCTCATCCCCCTCTCCGTCCGCACTGTTCCATACCGCTTCCGCTGCTGCCGGAACTTTTTCTTCCTCCGCGGCTTCCTCTTCCTTCAGCGCATCAGCCGTACTTTCTTCCTCTGCGGGAAGCTTCACTTTTTCTCTCTCGTCTTTTCTTCTCAGGGCCTCCGGCAGTGATTCATTCTGCGTAAGCTGCATAAATACATCCTCCAGGCTGACATGCCTTGTCTGAAGCGCCAGGAGCGGAACGTCCTTCTCAGCAAAGGTCCGGAATATACTCTCCCGGACGTCTTCACCCTTCTTCTCTTTGATGACAGCCGCCGCAACGCCTTCTTCTCCGCTCGCTTTCACGCTCACCTGCTCAATCCCCGGAATCGTCTTCAAAATTTCTTTCGTCAGAGCCTGCGGAGCCTTCGCCTCGATCTCAATCGTATCCGCATCGCCGAGCATCCTTTCCAGGTTCTCCGGCGTATCGCTGGCCACAAGCTTTCCTTTCGATATAATCAGAATATAATCGCATACCTCCCGGACTTCAGCCAGAATATGAGAACTCAGGATCACGGTATGCCGCTTCGCCAGCTGCCGGATCAGCTCCCTGATCTCAATAATCTGCTTGGGATCGAGTCCCACACTGGGCTCATCGAGAATAATGATCTCGGGAAATCCGAGCACGGCCTGAGCGAGTCCGACTCTCTGTCGGTATCCTTTCGACAGGTTCTTGATCAGACGGCGCTCAACATCTTTAATTTTCACCATCTTCTCCACTTCCGTAATGGCTTCCTGCCGCTTCTGCCTTGGAATCCCCTTAAGCTCCGCGGCGAACTGAAGATACTCCCGGACAGTCATATCCATGTACAGCGGCGGCAGCTCCGGAAGATATCCGATGCGCTTCTTCGCCTCCTCAGGCTCCTTCAGGATGTCATGCCCGTCAATGAGCACCTCCCCCTCAGTGGCTCCGAGATATCCTGTCATGATGTTCATCGTCGTAGACTTCCCGGCTCCGTTAGGACCCAAAAAGCCATAGATCCTTCCGGCTTCTATCGTGAAGTCCAGATGGTCTACGGCCAGATGGTTTCCGTATTTCTTCACCAAATTCCTTACTTCTATCAAGGTTATGCCCTCCCTAACGTATTTTTCACGTTTTACAGAGTATCAGAATTGTGTGAAAGTTTTGTGTTGTAAGTGTGACATAGTTTTGTGCGGCGCCTTCCCCGCATAAGAGCGCTTTTCTCCCGGATCACCGATCTTCTTCCACGGCTCCGTATTCTGCAAGCACCAGATCCGCTATGGCCTGCTGGCCGTCCTGATTCGGATGGAGCCCGTCGGACTGTACATGCGCGGACACGTTCGAGTCAAATGTATCCGCCACGCCGTATCCGTATTCCCCCGCATGGTCCTCTATGATCATGTTCATATTTCCGATAATATCCTCCACCACCTGATTCATCGTGGATGGAAGCTTTAGATTAGCCACAGGATTATAAATATTCGTAACTATGACCCGGGCGTCCTCCTTCTCCAGCGCCTTTACCGTATCCATCATCTCAACCCAGTTCGACTCAAACGACTGGTAATCCCAGTTTCCCAGCGCGCCTATAATCTTCAGCACGAGAAACGGATTCTCCTGCACAGAATCCTCCAGGACCTGCAGCGCCTCATTCGCACTTTTAAATTTTGTATCCGTGTTGAGGATCTCCTGTACGACGCTCTTGCATTCATTCAGCAGATCATTGGAACCCACGGTGATAAAGATGACATCCGCCCGCCCAAGGCTGTCCTGCACCTCTTCCCTGCTGAGTATCTTTTCGTTCATGCCCGCCGAATCCAGCCCGTTCCTGGCGAAATTCTCGATCTCATATCCGCAGTTCTCCCGTGCTGCGATCTCTTCCACTGCCAGGCTGCCGTAGGGCACAAGTTCTGCCTCCCCTTCTCCCGAATAGCCTTTCGCGATGCTGTCTCCCAGGACTGCCGCGTACATGACCCGCTCTCCGTCCGCCGCCTGCCCTGCAGCAGGCGTCTCCCCCTCGGGATCTTTGCCCGATTCACGCCCTGCTCCTGCCGCATCCAAACCGCGCTCTCCGCCTCCGGGGTCCTCCTGCCCCGCCGGTCCGCTTGTCTCCATATCTGCAGCACCGGCCTGATCCGGCGCGGTTCCTCCGGCAGATCTGCCCCACTGCGTCACAGAAAATGTAACTGCTGCTGCCGCCAGTACAAGAGTCAAAAGAGCAGCCGCCGCTGTCTGTATATATCTCTTCATATCCCCACTTCCTTCATATCCCGGACCATTGATCCGGACTGTGCGTTAAAAAGCCGGAGGACAGCCTTTTCAAGCTGTCCCCTCTTTTTTATTATATCACTTATAGTGCCCATACATCGACGCTGCCATGCTTTCTTTTTTTAATCATTAATTTCCAGAAAGCCAAAAGCGCCCGCGTCAGCCGCCGCTTCCTTTATCTGTCATCTTATGAGAGCCCCGCTCAGATCAGTGATCCGCATCGGATTTCCCCTGTACTTTAAAGCTTCACAATCTCCGGCTCATGCCCCAGCGCCGGAATGATCTTCTCTGTCAGGTCTTCCATCCTGATCTTCAGGCTGGAAGTATTGATGCAGGGATGGCACCCAAAATACACATCCTTCAGCACATCCTCGTCGATCAGAAGCCGCACCTTCTTCTCATGGTCGTTCATCAGGCCGAGCACGCTCACAGATCCGGGCGTAATATCAAGATACTTCTCCATGTACTCCGGCTTTGCGAAGGACAGCCTGGAGGAACCGATCTGCGCGGACAGATATTTTGTCTTAAAAGGCTTGTCCCCGGGGATCAGAAGAAGATAAAACTCTGTCTCCTGACGGTTGCACAGGAACAGGTTCTTGCAGATCGACACGCTGTTCTCTTCCCCTTCACTGAGCGTCCTGTCGATCTCCTCGCAGGCCTCCATGGTCATCGCCGGCTCATGGTCGATCCTCTGATAATTTACCCCCAGTGAATCAAGGAAATCATAGACTCTGACCTCCTTGTCCGGACGTCCTTCCGTATTCTCCGGTCTTCCGTTTACTAACTCCATTTCTCGTTCTCCTAAGTTTTATAATATCTGCTCATGTTCTTATCTGCCCATGCTCTTATCTGCCAGGGCTCTTATCTGCCAGGGCTCTTCTACAGGCGCAGGCTTCGGCAGCGGTCAAAGCATGCGAAGATCTCCTGACGCCTCGGCTTTGCCATGCAGGCAACACTCGAGCTGCTCTCGCAGAGCGCGGAAAGCGTCCCCTTTTCCATAACCTGCTCAAGCTCTTCTACGATCTGACGCAGATCCTTTCTTCCGTTCAGCAGATGCTTCTGCGCATAGCGCACGCAGTATCCGAGCGCCGTCACCTGCTCACTGTCCGTGATCTGCTCCACATACCGCAGATCAATCGTCTCCTTATTGATCATGACAGCCTCTCGTCCCATCGTCTTCATCTTGATCCGGTCATTTCCCTTAAATGCCGGCGACGGCTGCGGGCATCTCCGGAAATCCGGTTTCTCCGCCTTCTCCTCCGGGCCTGTGAGCATAGGGTAACTCTCCGCCTCTTTCTTCGCATATTCTGTGATATCCTTAGGCACATAGCGGTCCATCTGTATAATCGTATCTGCGATGTGGAAGTACGCTCCCGAGCTTCCCGCAACGATCACCGTAGAAATGCCGTAATCCTCATAGAGTTCACGGATCCGCTCGATGAACGGTGTGATCGGCTCCATATCCCTGTGGATGACTCTCTGCATCAGTTCGTCCCGGATCATGAAGTTTGTCGCGCTCGTATCCTCATCGATCAGAAGAAGAGACGCCCCCGCCTCGATGCTCTCCACCACATTCGCCGCCTGCGACGTACTTCCGCTGGCGTCCTCTGTGCAGAAGCCAACTGTATCCTTTCCGTTCGGAAGGTCGTTGATGAACATGGAGATATCCGTCTTCCGGATGCTCCGCCCGTCCTCCGCGCGGATCTTCACCGCCGTGCTGTCTGTGATCACATATTCCCTGCCGTCCCCTGCGATATGGTCGTACACGCCCAGCTCCAGCGCTTTCAGCAGTGTAGATTTCCCATGATATCCGCCTCCGACAATAAGCGTGATCCCTTTCCGGATGCCCATTCCCGTAATCTTTCCTCTGTGGGGAAGCTCCAAGGTCACTTCCAGCTCCTTCGGGGACCGGAACTTCACTCCGCCCTTCATCGGACGCGGGGAAATGCCGGACTCTCTCGGCAGGATACTGCCGTCCGCCACAAAGGCGCACAGCCCCATCTTCGGCAGCATTTCTCTGATATAATGCTGGTCCTCCGCGAGATCGACGACAGAGCGCAGACGCTTTGCATCCATATTTTTATAGAACAGCGCATGTTTTACACACTCTGGCACAAATTCAAACAGGATCTTCTCCAGTTCGCGGGCGTTGATCGTCCTGCCGTTTGCCGGGAATCCGATCTCCATCCGCAGGATGATATCCCCGGTCTCCGGATCGATCCTGCAGGCAGTCCTCTCCAGCACCTCCTGTCCGCACCGGCTCACCGAGATGAGCCCGCTCTTTCCCGAGCCTTTTGCCTTAAACGCAAACTGCTCCGCTCTTCTTCCGAACTGCCTCGTCAGCTCGTCCTGCAGGGCAGTCCTCTGGTGCTTCTCCCTGTAAAGTTCCTGCGGGAATGCGGCGGTTTTTCCTTTTACATGTACGCTGACCTTCGACGGCGATGCGAACGGATCTCCCTGTACATGGTCAATGGACAGCACATACCCCGGAAACTGGTATGTCCCCTTTGTATCTTTATAGGCAGGATAGCCCCTGTGATCGATCCTGCCGAGTAAATTTCTCAAATCTGTTGATGACTGCATTTTATCGTTCTCCCTTCCTGTTCTCCGTCTTATTTTAGACCACAGATTTCTTTTTATCAACAGAAAACCGGAGGAAACCGCGGGCACGGGCGCCTGGCGCACATTTTTCCCATAAGAAAAGACGCGGAAATCCGCGCCCTTTCCTGTATTTTTAAGTATAATCCGTTCCGGTCTTTTATACCTCGAAAATCAGGTCGCCGTAGGACGGCATCGGCCATGCTTCCTTGTCGACGATCATCTCCAGCTTGTCGACCGGAGCACGGAGAGCCTCCATTGCCGGGAATACTTCAGAGTGATAGAACTTCGCCTGCTCTTCTCCCTCTTCCTTCACTGCCGCCTCGTCCGTCACCTTGACCAGCGCATCCAGCGCTTCCTTCGTCTCCTTCATAAGCTCCGTCACCTCATTCAGGCATGACAGCTGTACGGAGGCGTCCGCTCCCGCCGCTTTGACAGAGTTCACTGTATCGGCCAGTGTCTTTGTATATTTAATGAATGCCGGAAGGAACTGCTTGCTCGCCATATCGATCATCGTGCGCGCCTCAATATTGATCGCCTTCGCATAAGTCTCATACTGAATCTCCGCACGGGATTTCAGCTCTGCCTCTGTGAACACGCCGAATCTCTCGAACAGCCTGACGGCTTTGTCTGTCACCATTGCCGGAATCGCTTCCACCATAGAGCGAATGTTCGGAAGTCCTCTTCTCTCCGCTTCCTCGACCCATGCCTCTGAATATCCGTCTCCGTTAAAGACGATCCTCTGATTCTCAATCGCATATTTCTTGATCAGATCATGTACTGCCAGGTCGAAATCATCTGCCTTCTCCAGCACATCGCACGTATCCGCGAAGGCTTCTGCGACGATCGTATTCAGCACGATGTTCGGAGACGCGACAGAATCACGTGACCCAACCATACGGAACTCGAATTTATTTCCTGTAAATGCAAACGGCGACGTTCTGTTTCTGTCTGTCGCATCCTTCGCCAGCTCGGGAAGCGTGCGCACGCCTGTCTCCAGCTTTCCGCCCTTGATGCTGTGCGTCGCCTCGCCTGTGCTGATCAGCTGCTCCAGGACGTCTTCAAGCTGCTCGCCGAGGAAAACAGAGATGATCGCCGGCGGAGCCTCGTTTGCCCCGAGCCTGTGGTCGTTGCCCGGATCAGCCGCAGATTCTCTCAGCAGATCCGCATGCATATTCACCGCCCTCAAGATACATGTGAGCACAAGCAGGAACTGCGTGTTTTCATGCGGCGTCTTTCCCGGATCCAGCATGTTGATTCCATCGTCTGTAGTGATGGACCAGTTGTTGTGCTTACCGGAACCGTTGACTCCCGCGAACGGCTTCTCATGGAGCAGGCACTTCAGTCCGTGCTGGCATGCCACTCTCTTCAGCGTCTGCATCACGATCTGGTTGTGGTCTACCGCAATGTTTGCCTCCGCATAGATCGGAGCAAGCTCATGCTGCGCGGGCGCCACCTCGTTGTGCTGCGTCTTCGCCGTAACGCCAACCTTCCACAGCTCTTCATTGACGTCCTTCATGAACGCCGCGATTCTCTGGCGGATCGTTCCGAAATAATGATCGTCCAGCTCCTGTCCTTTCGGCGGCATTGCCCCGAAAAGGGTGCGTCCTGTATAGATCAGGTCTTTTCTCTGCTCAAACTTCTCCGCATCCACAAGGAAGTACTCCTGCTCCGGTCCAACGGACGGCGTTACTTTCTTTGACGTCGTATTTCCGAACAGTCTGAGGAGCCTCAGCGCCTGCTTATTGATCGCTTCCATGGATCTTAAGAGCGGCGTCTTCTGGTCAAGCGCTTCTCCGGTATAAGAACAGAATGCTGTCGGAATACACAGCGTTGCGCCCGCCGCGTCCTGTCTCACGAATGCCGGTGAGGTACAGTCCCACGCAGTATAGCCTCTCGCCTCGAAAGTGGCTCTAAGTCCTCCCGACGGGAAGGAAGAAGCATCCGGCTCGCCTTTGATGAGCTCTTTTCCCGAAAAGCTCATCAGAACCTTTCCGCTGGGCTGCGGAGCTGAGATAAAGGAATCATGCTTCTCCGCCGTGACTCCTGTCAGAGGCAGGAACCAGTGTGTATAGTGGGTAGCGCCTTTCTCGATCGCCCACTCTTTCATCTCGTGCGCGATGACGTCCGCTGTCTCAAGATCAAGCTCTTTCCCTTCCTCGATCGTCTTCTTCAGATTCTTATACACCTTTTTGGGAAGACGCTCCTGCATCACCGTGTCGTTGAATACATTCTCCCCGAAAATCTCGGCTACATTGATTAATTCTGTGCTCATAGTAATCCCTTCCTTCTTTTCTTCTTTTCCGTTCCGGGGAGCCGCAGAAACGTTTCACCGCCGCAACCCTGTCTCTCTGTTCCTCAGAAGTATCCCGGAAGTTTTCCGCAGAAAACCGGGATCGGTCCCTACGAAAAAAGGGCACTCCAAGCAATGTTGGAACGCCCTTGTTCTTGTCTACGTGTGACAGTATACCTCAATCTTTTGAAAAAGGCAAGCAAAACTTTGCAAAAATTTATTTAGGTAATTCTCAAAATTTTTCAGGCTTTTCCTACAGATCCGAATAACTCCATTTTCTCTTTTACTTTAGCCATGATAGCTTCTGCGCCCGGCTTCAGGAGCTTACGAGGATCAAAGCCCTTGCCCTGTTTGTCTTTTCCAGCCTCGATGTACTCGCGTGTTGCCTCTGCGAATACGATCTGGCACTCTGTATTTACATTGATCTTAGCAACGCCAAGGCTGATCGCTTTCTTGATCATGTCATCCGGGATTCCTGTACCGCCGTGAAGTACGAGCGGCATATCGCCTGTCTTCTGCTGGATCGCATCCAGAGTCTCGAAGCTTAATCCTTCCCAGTTATCCGGATATACGCCGTGGATGTTGCCGATTCCTGCTGCCAGGAAGTCGATTCCAAGATCAGCGATTCTCTTGCACTCGTCCGGATCAGCGCACTCGCCCTTGCCGATAACGCCGTCTTCCTCGCCGCCGATAGCTCCTACCTCTGCCTCCAGAGACATGCCGTGGTCGTGAGCGATCTTAACAAGCTCTGTCGTCTTAGCTACGTTCTCTTCGATCGGATAGTGTGATCCGTCGAACATGATGGATGAGAAGCCTGCTTCCACGCATTTCAGGCATCCGTCATAGCTGCCGTGATCCAGGTGAAGGGCTACCGGAACTGTGATGTTGAGCTCTTCGAGCATTCCGTTTACCATTCCCACAACAGTCTTGTATCCTGCCATGTATTTTCCCGCTCCCTCAGATACGCCGAGGATAACCGGTGAATTGCACTCCTGAGCTGTTAAAAGGATGGATTTTGTCCACTCAAGGTTGTTGATGTTGAACTGGCCCACTGCATAGTGGCCTGCTTTTGCTTTCTGAAGCATTTCTGTTGCTGATACTAACATTTTCTTCTCCTCCAATTCTGATGCCCCTGCGGGGATTTTTAATACTTCTCTATTATAGCTTATCCGGCTGAAAAACACAATCATTAACTTTTCGCTTTGCGCATCATCCAGCCGGCGCTTAATTTACCACGCTGAGCCATCCGGCCAGGGACGCCGTCTCCGGCATCGGACAGATAAAGGTATGAGTTTTCTCTGCCTGTTTTTCAATCGAACTCAGGATTTGAGTTTTTTAACATCTTCAATATAGATAGAAACCTCTCCGCAGTTTGGACAAATAGCGACTTTAGGCTTTCCTATTCTTCCTCCAAACAACTTATTTTCATCAGAAGATAACACAATCCCGTACCCTGCGCCTTCGACTTTGACCGCACAGTTCTCTTTCATTTCCTGCCCACATCGAATACATTTCCGCATTGATTATACACCTCCATGCGCCAAAAATTGCGCCTTGTAAAACGCCAAAAACTTAAGTGCTTTAGATAAATCATGAAAATTCTATTCAACAATTCAACAACTTAGGAGCTAACGGAGTAGATCTCCTAACTGAAACAACCCACTACGGACACTCTCTCCCGCCCCCTCGATAGCACCTGCTATAATGATTGCGGCAACTATAATCGCCGCTGCGATAATAATTTTACCGATTAAGTGTTGATACCCCTTCATCTTTTTGCCTCCACTAATTCCAAATTTGCTGGTTACATTATAGTTTTATATATCAAAATATTCAATCTAAATCCATGCCAAAATTATACTAACTTGTACTTCATTTCTTCCAGCTTGTATTATATTTTAATTGATTATAAGAGCAAGATCCATCCCGGTAATACCAAAACAGAAAATCTGTTATTTGCATTTCACGCGCGGCACTTTTGCTGGGAACTCTGTCTTCCCATACCTGCATATATGGGATCCCTTAACAGGTGTATCATGTTTTCCTGTTATTCTTTTGTCCATTTCATTTCTCTAATATTGCAGTCTTTTTAGAGACTATAGTCAATAAAGCAACCACATACTAT
>CALWQS010000040.1 GCA_944383745.1 uncultured Mediterraneibacter sp.
CTTTGCGCGCCGCCGCAATACCGCAAAGCGGTAACATACCTCATTGCGGCGTGCGCATCCTGCCCGGAGGGCTTTTTGTTTAACAGGGAACGAAGTTTCCTGTTAAACAAAAAAGCGGGACTATCCCCGTCATGCCGCCCCATTGCGGCGATGCGGAGATAAAAGAGCCCGCTCTGTTATCTTGCAGACTTATTCTAGCAGAAAATCTGCCTTTTTAAAAGCCGTCTGCCTATTTTTTTATGAAAATATTTTCCATTCCGTTACAGTGCACACCGTACTCAGGAACAGGGGGATGCATCGTCATGCCTGCATGTAAGAGGCATTCTCCCTGTTCCTGAGTGCGAGTGGAACTCGTAACCGCCGCCCTCATAAGCAGTCTTAGCACGTAGTGCGGGACTGGAGCGCGCCAGCGCGACGAGTGCGCATGCGGGCGGCGGTTAGGGGTAAACTGCACCTCCATTTCGGTTACAGTGCACCCCATTTCGCAAAAACGAGCCACAGGATCACGCAGTGCGCCGCCAGCATCAATGGAACTCCAACGATAAACTTTGGCTTTCTCGTCTTGTGGCGGAACAGGAGCATCCCCGCGAGCGCGCCTGCCGCCCCGCCCAGAAACGCGGTCAGGAGCAGCGTCCGCTCCGGAATCCTCCACGCGCCGCTCTTCGCTTTCCATTTATCAAGGCCGTACATAAGCCATGCGGCAATATTTATAATGATCAGATAATACATCAGATATCTCATACCTTGATCTCCTCCCGCAGTGTAAATGAATAGATGATCTTCTCCTTCACCGGCTTCTCCAGGAGCTGCTCCAGCGCCCTGGCATAGTAATCGAGCTGTGCCCTGTACTTATCCTTCAGCTCCTGTCCTCTCTTCACTCTGTCCGTCTTATAGTCCAATACGACCAGGCCGTCCGTTTCCTCAAAGAAGACATCGATGATCCCCTGCACAAGGATCGTCTCCCCCGACTGATCGGCAGGATAGATCTCCGATGCGTCCACGCCGAGTACGAAGGGCTGCTCTCTATACAGCTTTCCTCCCGCAGCGGCCGCGGACATCCGCCTGCCGCTCTCACAGTGCAGGAACGCCAGGATATCCTCCGGCCGGATGCAGTCCGCCATCTCCGGGCTTAATTTCCCGTTTTCCCGGAACCTCCCGACCGCAGCGCGAAGCGTCTCTTCCCCGTAACCCACAGTGAAGTCCAGAAGCTCCAGCAGCTTGTGGTAAGCGCTTCCCCGCGGCGCGCCGGTCAGGATCTCTTCCTCTTTCAGGAACTGCGGGATCATCGGCACGGCTTCCGGCTCTTCATACATCTCCTCGCCCGCCTCTTCAGACAGCGACGCCCTCTTCTTCAGCTCGGAGACCGTGAACTTCAACTTCATCACACCTTCCGCCGCATAAGGATAACGGTAGTCCATCTGCGCCTCCAGCGCCTTCTTCAGCTCCGGCGAATAGCTCCCGGAGCCGTCCCAGTTCTGCAGGACGTCCAGCGTCATCTCCTCTGCCTGCGCTTCCACAGCGCCGGCATAAGCAAGATCTTCTCCCGACACGACGCGGATATCGATCGGGCAGGAATCGCGCCCCGCCTCCGGCAGGACCGCCGGCAGGATCCAGTCAAGGTATGACGAGGCTCCCTCCAGCTGATACAGCGCGAGCTCCTCTGCTCCGTTCCCGCCGGAAGAGGCGCCCGCCCGTCTGTTGTCCTGTGCGGCTTCGGAATCCTCGGCATCCCGTCTGAGTTTCTCCGGTATCTCCACAGTTCCGGTAAGAATCAGCTTTTCTTTCGCACGGGTCATAGCGACATAGAGGACGCGGAGTTCCTCCGCAAGATTTTCCATCGCCGCCTCATCCTGGATGAGCTTCTTCAAAAAGGACGGCGTCTTCGTCCTCCGCTCCAGATCGATAACGTCCATTCCCACGCCCAGCTCCGGATGAAGGATTATGCTCCCTCTCGTGTCCTGGGTATTGAACCTTTTGCCCATGCCTGCGGTGAAAACGATCGGGAACTCGAGCCCCTTGCTCTTGTGGATACTCATGATGCGCACCGTATCCGACTGCTCGTCTAAGATGCCCGCCTCTCCGTAGTCCACATCGTATTTCCTCAGCTGCTCGATATAGCGCACGAAATTGAACAGCCCTTTGTAGCTGGTCCCTTCAAACGCCGCCGCCTTCTCCGCCAGCATCTCTACGTTCGCCGTCCTCTGCCCCCCGCCCGGCATTGCCGCGATATAAGTCCCATATCCCGTCTCATCAATGATCTCCGCAAGAAGGTCATGGATAGCCGTATAGGGCACCCGTTCCCGGAAGGACTCCGCCTGACGGAAGAATCCGGCCAGCTTATTCACAAGCTCCGGCTTCCCGTCTCCGCATTCCCCCGCCGCATATCCTGCCGCCGCCTCATAAAACGGCACATTCGGAAACGCGAGGCGGATCTCCGCCAGGTCAGCTGCGCTCAGCCCGCAGAAGGGGGAGGTCAGCACTGCCGCGAGGGGAAGATCCTGCCTCAGATTATCCAGGATCTTCAGATAATCCAGCAGGACGCTGACCTCATAAGTCTCAAAATACCCTTCCCTGCTCACCGAGTATGCCGGTATTCCTTCCTCTGCGAGCACCGCGGAGAAAACTTCCGCCCATCCGCGGATGCTCCGGGTCAGGATGACAATGTCACGGTACTGGACCTTCCGGTACTGCCCGGACTCTTTATCTACAACCACGCCTCCCGCAATGAGCTCCCTGATCCTCTGTGCGATCATCCTCGCCTCTGCCCGGCGCTCGTCCTCTTCTCCTGTATCCTCCTTATCCAGCAGGAGGAGCTCAGTCCGGTCATGAAACGCCGGGCCTGTCCCTTCCGGAAGAGGGGGGAAGTCTGCGCCCGGGTACAGCGCCGCGTTATCGTCGTACTCGATCCCGCCGAACTCTCTGCGCATCAGCCTGCGGAACACATAGTTCACACTGTCAAGCACCTCGCGCCGGCTGCGGAAGTTCTTGTGAAGGTCGATCCTCTGCCGCTCACTGTCCGTCAGGCTGTAGGTATTGTATTTCTCCATGAAAAGCTCTGGCCTTGACAGCCGGAAGCGGTAGATGCTCTGCTTCACATCGCCCACCATGAAGATGTCATAGCTGCCGCGGGAAGCCTTCGACACGCTTGTCAGGATCGTCTCCTGTACCAGGTTGCTGTCCTGATACTCGTCGATCATCACTTCGTCAAACCGTTCCTGATACTCTGCCGCCACAGGCGACGGGACAAGCTCCCCTTCTCTCTCAACCGTCAGAATCTGCAGGGCGAACTGCTCCATATCATTGAAGTCGATCATATTCCGGCTCTGCTTCTTCTCCCGGAACAGGGCCGCAAAGTCTCTGACGAGGTCCGCCAGCGTCTCCATCGTCCCGCGGGAAGCCTCCATATCCGCCGCCCATTCTTCGCACGGCGCATAAAAATACGTCTCCTGCAGTTTCTTCACAAGCTCTTTCGCCTGCTTCCGGAGCTTCTGCACCTGCTCCTTCTTCTCCTGGGAAACTGTCTCGTCCTTTTTCGGCGAGAGGCGTCTCCATTTCGTCAGCCCCGACGCAGCCTCGTGCATACGCCGGAAATCCTCTTCCGCAGCCAGCCTGCCGACCGCTTCTAAGTCTGACTCGATCATATCTCCGTACATGTACGGCCCGTCCGGCTCCTCACAGACCTTCTTCGCCCGGTCGAGGAGCCGGCAGATATCCTCTGCCCGGCGCTTTACCCGCTCCTTCGCGCGCATGGCCGGTCCGGACTCCTCCGGCTTCCCGCCGAGATCATACGCTTTCACGCAGGAGCCGAGCCAGCGGTCCGGCTGAGGATAACTCCGCGAGAACTCATACAGCTTCAGGATGATCCCCTCGATCTTCTTATCGTTTTTCCCCGTGCCGAACTTTTCAACAAATTCCAGGAATCCGGGATCCGCCTGTGCGTAGCGCTCCTCCAGAAGCTCGTCCAGCACATCCTGCTTCAGCAGCTTCAGCTCTCCCTCCTCCCCGATCCGGAATCCGGGATCAATCCCGATCACATGGAAATTCTCCCTTATGACAGAGAGGCAGAAACTGTGGATCGTGGTAATCGACGCACTGTGGATCAGCGTCGCCTGCCTCTCCAGATGCGCATCCCCGGGACGCTCTGCAAGCTTCTTCTCAATCGCGGCGCTGATCCTCTCCTTCATCTCAGCAGCAGCAGCCTCGGTAAATGTCACGATCAGGAGCCTGTCCACATCCGACGGCGCGTCCTCATCCGTCAGCTTCCGGATGATGCGCTCCACGAGGACGGCAGTCTTGCCCGAGCCCGCCGCGGCGGACACGAGAATGTTCCTATCCTTTAAGCTGATTACTTTCTGCTGTTCTTCCGTCCACTTCACTGCCATCCGCTCCGCCTCCTTTCCTGCTGTTTCCCGTTCCCTCTTCCTGTCTCTTTCCCCGCGTCTCTTCTGCCGCGCCGAGGCGCGCCTTCATCTTCTCCACCGCCTCTTCTGTCGTGTATCTTTCCAGCCTGCGGTACTCGTCTCCGGATATCCTCTGGTCGAACCCGCAGATGTCCCTGCAGGCGCAGTAGTCGCACGCCGTCATCCCGCCGAGCTCATAAGGCGCCGCCTTCACCTCGCCGGCATACATGGCGTCTTTGAGTTCCTTCTCCTTCTGCTCCGTAAATGCCAGCACCGTGTCGAACGCCTCCGGCTCCAGCGCCTTCGACATGCGGCTTAAAGAACCGTCCTTATTGCGCCCCATGGGGAAGAGGACGGACGCGCCGGAAAGGCCGTGCTCCAGATGCTCCACAGCCTCATCCCCGGCATTGATAAGCCCGTCCAGCTTCAGCTCCTTCAGGATGCTCCGCTCCACATCTGCGTCCGCCGCCTCTCTCTCCACAATCGGGTCCTGGATCCGGTAGTAGAAGATGCCTGCGGGGAGGACTTCCTTATCCGGATGCCGCCTCCGCTCTACATCCAGTGCCGCATTCATATAGACCGGGAGCTGCATCTGAAGCCCATGGTAGAAGGCTGTGATGTCAAAGCTCTTCATCCCTGTCTTGTAGTCTGTCACCTTTACATAGATGCGGTTCTCATCCTCGCACGTGTCGATCCTGTCAATCTTCCCGCTTCCGAACTTCAGCTCATAGCCGCTGGGAACAAAGTCGCCCTTCTCCAGCTGCTTCGTCAGCGCCCATACCGAGCGGCGGATCAGGCGCTTGATCCGCCCGATCATATACTCGTTCCGCGCGGAGCTGAAGAGGACGGTGTTGCCATAGTCGATAACGCTCTCTTCCACGCACTCTTCGATCAGCTCGTCTCTCTTTTCCTCCGTCATCTCTGTCCACGAGAGCTTCGCCTGCTCCGCCCTGCGGGCAAATCTCTCAAGAGCCTGATGGGCAATATTCCCCAGGTCCAGCGCCTTGAAGCCGTATTCCTCCCGGTCGGACAGCCGCAGTCCATAGCTCAGGAAGTGTGCATACGCGCAGGAGGCGAACTGCTCCAGACGTGTCACGCTGACCCGCTCCGGGTCCGGATAGAGCTTCCCTGCAGCCCCGGCGCTGATCCGTTCCTCCCCATGCTTTAAAAATGCAGCCCGGAGAACGCGCTCCATCTCGTCCCTGCACTGCCCGCCAGCGGAAAACCAGGTATACAGCTCCTTCCACTCCTCGCTCAGCCCCCGCTGACGCTCCCGCAGTCCCTCTGCGATCCAGCGGACTCCGCCAGCTCTTGTAAGCTCCCGATCCGCTGCCGGGCGCCGCTCCTCATCCTGCGGCACGGCCCCTGGGAACAGCCTCCGGATATCCTGGACAAGATAAGCCGGGCGGAGCGTCTTGCCATCCCCTGAGACTTTCGACCAGGACAGATACAGCGACTCGGACGGCTTCGTCAGGTTCATATAGAGATAGAACTTCTGCTCATAGATCTTCTCCTTCGGTCCGGGAGAGAGGGCAATCTCGCCTGCCTTGAACTGCTCTCTGTCGCGCTCGGAGAGCAGCCCGCCCCCGCCTGTGTTTCCGGGAAGGAGGGTGTCGTTCGCCCCTGCGAAGAAAAGCGCGCGGATGTTCTTGATCCTGGTCCTCTCCATGTCCCCGACGACGACCTGGTCGAGGCTCGGCGGGATCACGCCCACCTTCGCCTCTTCCAGGCCTGCGTCCAGCAGGTCACAGTATTCCTTCAGAGAGATCGTCTCCTCTCCCAGCAGTTCCACGAATTTATCAAAAAGCTCCATGGTGATCCGGTACACCTGGGCGTACTCCTTCGCGAGGGCAAGCTCCCCCGCCTCCTGAAACGCAAGCTCCATGCCGCGGAGCTGCTCCTGAAGCTTCTCCTGCACAAGATATTCATACACGGCGAGGGTCACGTCCCTGACGGTCTTTTTTCTCTGTTTTAAGATCAGCATGAGCCCGCTCGTCTTCTCTACGAATCTGACTCTTAAGTGGTTCAGTTCATTGAGCTCCGCCTCCCCCGTCTGCGCCGTGCGCCGCACCCATGCCTGCTGCCATTTCTTGTATCCCCTGATTCCCAGGGCGATCACATAGTTCTCCATCCGGTCGATCTCATCCGGGGTGAACCCGCACAGCCCGGTGCGGAGGTGCCGGAACACACTTTCATAGGTAAAATTCTGCTCCGCCATGGCAAGAAGGCTCCTTAAATATTCCACAAACGCATTCAGAAGGATGCTCTTCTTGTAATCCATGAACACCGGGATGTCAAATGCAGCGCACGCCTTCTCCAGCGCGTCTGCGTATACGTTCATGTCCGATGCGATCACGGCGATATCCCGGTACCGGTATCCCTTCGTCCGCACCAGGCGGCGTATCTCCTCCGCCACGTACTGCGCCTCAGCTCTCGGGTTTCTCGCCTCGTGGAGGGAGACAGCGTCCTGCTCTCCTTCGAACGCAGCCGCAGAATACCGGAACAGCTCCGACTCGAGGAATGCCATAGCCGGGTTGTCCTGGAACCTGCGGACCGGCTTTTCATACAGGCAGACCGGGTCCTCGATCTCTGCCCCCGCCTCCCCCGCGGTCTCGATAAGCGAAGTCACCATCTGCTTGCTCAGGGCAAAGAGCTGGTACGGGTGCCGGTAATGATATGGGTCCTCTCTCGGGTCCATCTCCACAGTGAGCATCACTTTTTCGCACACGCGCAGCAGCTCGCCGAGCAGCCTGTTCTGGACCGGGGTGAAGCCTGTGAACCCGTCCATCGCCACCACGCTGCCGCGCAGGATCTCCGACTCCGGCACTGCGCTGCTCAGCACGTCCAGCATTTCTTCTTTCGTAATATACTTCTCGCTCAGATATTCCTCGAACCCTTCGTAGACTTTCCTTATGTCCTTTAATTTATAGAAGAGATAGCTGTCCGGGTTCAGGCTCTCCATAAATTCATCCAGCCTCTCAAAGTCCACCCCGTACTGGGTGAACTCTGAGATCACGGACTTCACCTCGCTGATGTAGCCCTGCTTCTTCAGGTTCCCCTTCAGCACGGTCAGCTCGTCCTCATAGTTCCCCGCAATCCTCCGCAGGACCAGGTTCTTGCCCTCATCGTCCAGCACCTGCCTGCCGTCCTCGCCCACTTCCTCGAAGATCCTGTGCGCAAGCCGCCCGAAGCTCAAGACGTCAACGTTCATAATTCCTCCGCGCGGGTGCGCCAGGCAGAGATCCTTCTGCGTCTGCATGGTAAACTGCTCCGGCACAAGGACAAGATAATTCTTGTCCGGATGCCGGATGGACTCCTCCACAATATAATGATATAGATAGTGGGACTTTCCGCTGCCGGAGTTCCCGAAAATAAACTGTAATGACATTAAGTACCTCCCGTGCTGACAAACCGGGATATTCCCCGGTCTTCTATCTCTTCAGTCCGAACCGCTCATATAGTTCTTCCGGTGCTTCCCCCTCATCGAAGAACTTTTTCAGACGGGTCTCCATACATTTCTGCACCGCTTCATTCTCGACCGGCGTGTCCTGCTCAGGATCTTCCTGCAGATCATAGAGCCTCGTCCCAAAAGAGGTTGTATCCCCTGATCTGTTTTCCGCTTTGACCTTCAGCACCCTGCAGCCCTTCGTAAATGAAAACGGGCCGGCAAGCTCAGCCGTGCTTAATTCCTCCGGAGAAAACATACATCTCATATGAGTCGGCATAAGCGTATACTCAAACACCGGAGCGTCCGGATCAGATGCGGACCTCATATAAACATACCTTCCGTCCGAAAGAACAACCTGGCTTCCGTGATACCCTGATACTGCATATTCCCGCACCGGCATGTCTTCTCTTATTACCCGGCGCAGCGGCTTTCCCTGCATGTCCCGCGGGATCTCTGCCCCGAAGAACTCCAGAAGAGTAGGCGCAAGGTCGATCGTCTGGACAATAGACCTGCGGTGTTCCCCGCCGCACTCCGGCATGCGGGGATCATAGATGAACAGCGGCGTATGGGCAATCTCGTCATACATCGGCATCACGGTCTTCCCCCACCATCCGTGCTCTCCAAGCAGGAAACCATGGTCCGTGTTCACAATGAGCATAGTGTCTTTCCAGAGGTCATACTGATCCATAAGATCCAGTATCTTGCCAAGATAACGGTCACATTTGCTCACCAGCGCAGCATAATCGAAGCGGACATGCCGTACGGTCTGCGCGTCCTCCGCCGCTTCCGCATACGGCGGCCAGTCATCCTCGCAGTCTCCGGCAAACTGATGAGGATACAGCGCCTTATCAGCCGGCATGGTAAAAAACGGTTCATGGGGATCAAAGGTCTCGATCTGCAGGAACCAGCTGTCCTGCCCGTAGTTCTGACGGATAAACTGTATCCCGTTCTCAAAGGTCACTGCCTGGGATGTGCGCTCTTCCGTATTCATATACGCACGGTTGCGCTCATCCTTTGCATACCACTCGCGGTAAGCCCTGTCTCTGACGAGCGGTTTCTTTGCTTCAAAAAATGTATCTTTATTAAATGTTATCCTCATATCCGCCTTCCAGGGGTCGCCCTCCTGTCCGCGGGAAACCTCCCAGGAAGAATATCTCGTATGGTAGGTGCCTCCCCCATCCTCCCAGTAATGCTGGTGGTCGCTGATAAGATGCGTATACACGCCGTTCTTTTTTAATATCTCCGGCATGGAGTCGTCAAAGGGCTCCATAGGTCCCCAGCTGCGGTGAAGGAAATTAAACCGGCCTGTGTGCAGTTCTCTCCGGGCGGGCATACACGGCATGCTCCCTGCATAACAGTTCTCGAACTGTACACACCTCTGCGCAAGCCGGCTGAAATTCGGCGTCAGCGTCCAGCTGCACCCGTAGGGCTCAAGATATTTGCGGTTCAGAGAATCATACATGACCATAATTGCTTTCATAATCAGACCTCTCTTTCTGCCTGTAAATTATACCTTCTGTTCTGCGGAAATACAAGTTACTGTGTGAACAGCAGCAAATACAGCAATGCCCGGACATCCTTTTTTGAATCCGCTTGACTTTCCCTCCGGATTCTGCTATTCTGTCCGCAGAATAAAGGGAAACTTCCCCGTAAGACAGGAGTTGAAAAGATGATTATTATTTCCTGCTGATCCCAATATGGCATGACAGAACGATATCGCCCCGCGCATGCATCTGCGCGGACGTGAGAAGGTCAGACAGCATCCTGACCGTTTCTTTTGTCATGCCCTCGCAGGAAAGTTTTCATCTTATCTCTTCTCCATAAAATATATGCAGGTCTGACGTCCGTTTTCGGCGGCAGGCTTAACGTACGCAAGACGGAGAACCGCAGAGAAAGCTTTTCTGCGGTTCTCTTTTTTGTGCGATACGCCCGGCAGGCGGACGCCATGCTTGCATGAGCGGGCATTTGCCGGGCAACGGACAGCGAACGGTTTTGCCGTGAGCTGCCCGTGGTATCGCGTGGATCGGATAGGGGTAAGGAATCTTCCCCTATCCGATTGCGACGTGCCTGCCGGTTCCAGACGGCGCGGCAGAACCGCCGCCTCTTTCACCTAATATCACTGACTTACAGATTGGAGGGATCTATCATGTCGATCATACAGATAAACAGCCTCAGTTTCACTTACGAAGGCAGCTTCGACCCTGTCTTCGAAAATGTCTCCTTCCAGATCGATACCGACTGGAAGCTTGGATTCATCGGCCGCAACGGCAAGGGGAAGACGACCTTTTTAAAACTGCTCACAGGCGCTTATGAATACAGCGGTTCCATCACGTCGTCCGCAGAGTTCGAATATTTTCCGTTTCCTGTGGCGGACCGCTCGCGGATGACGCTGGATATCTTAGAAGAGATCAATCCTGTCATGGAACAGTGGGAGCTGATCCGAGAGCTGAGCCTGCTGGATACAGACGCAGAGATCTTGTACCGCCCTTTCTCGACTCTAAGCTTCGGCGAACAGACAAAGTCGCTTCTTGCCGCTCTTTTTCTGAAGGAGCACGCGTTTCTCCTGATCGACGAGCCGACGAACCATCTGGACGGTCCTGCAAGAGATAAGGTCGCGGACTACCTTGCCTGCAAGAAAGGCTTCATCCTTGTCTCCCATGACAGGGATTTCCTGGATCGCTGCGTGGACCACGTGCTCGTGCTGAACAGACAGACGATAGAAGTGCGGAAAGGGAATTTTTCCTCCTGGTACGCAGACAAGACTGCCAGAGACAGCATGGAGCTGAAGCAGAACGAACATCTGAAAAAGGATATCCATAAGCTGAAAGAATCCGCCAGACAGGCAGCGCGCTGGTCAGACAAGGTCGAAGGGACGAAGACCGGTTCCCGCGTCGCAGGCCTCAAGCCTGACCGGGGCCATATCGGACACCAGGCGGCAAAGATGATGAAGCGCGCGAAGTCTCTTGAGAACAGAAAAGAGGCTGCCGTCCGGGAAAAGGAAGGGCTGCTCAAGGATGTGGAGACTCTGGACAGCCTGAAGCTCAACGTGCTGGAGCATCACAGCCGGCGTCTGGTCTCGCTGGAAGATATCGGAATCAGATACGGAGATTCTGCGCCGCTGATGGAACATTTCAGCCTGGAGATCTGCCGGGGCGAACGCATCGCCCTGTCCGGGAAGAACGGCTGCGGCAAGACGAGCCTGATGAAGCTGATCCTGGGGGAAGACGTCCCGCACACCGGACGGATATGGACCGCAGGCGGGCTTGCTGTCTCCTATATCTCCCAAGATACCTCCTGGCTGACCGGAACGCTTTCAGAGCTTGCCGCCAGATACGGCATCAGCGAGCCGCTGCTCTTCACTGTCCTGCGGAAGCTGGGCCTGGAACGCACACAGTTCGAGAAGCGGATCGAAGACTACAGCGAGGGGCAGAAGAAAAAGGTACTCCTGGCGAAATCACTGTGCGAGCCGGCGCACCTCTTTCTGTGGGATGAGCCGCTGAACTTTATCGATATTTTCTCCCGAATGCAGCTGGAAGAACTGCTGCTCACCTTTCAGCCCGCCATGCTCTTCGTGGAGCACGACCGGGCGTTCCGCAAGAAGATCGCGACTAGGATCGTTGAACTCTGATCCTGCGGAAAAAGCAAGCCGGCGCTGTAAACCAGCGCCGGTCTCATCAAATAAAATTCGAAGAAATAAAAATATTAATTAAGACACAAAGCAGACATAAAAACAAATATTTTCCGCGCTTATAATAGTAGACGCCGATGGGGAAGAGCATACCGATAAACGGAACCATTGACGCCACAAGCGCCCCTGCAGCCAGCAGCGCGCACTGTTCCCAGCCGCTGATCCACTTCTGTCCTTCCTTCCCGCTATCATCAGCAGCCGCAGAGGAATTATGCCCTGACTCATCCCCAGTGATCAGCTGGTCCAGAGACATACCGTACAGTGCGCTCAGCTCTGTGAGGATATCGATCCCCGGGACTGCTCTGCCATTCTCCCACTTGGAGACAGCCTGCCGCGTGACATGCAGCCGATCCGCCAGAGCAGCCTGAGAGAGTCCATGTTCCTCCCGCATTTTTTTTAACCTGTCTTTCAACATCATCCGCCGCTCCTTTCCTCTGCCGGCTGATCATTTTCAGCGGCAGAAATTTATAGTTTGAACTACAGCGCAGAAACCTGTCGTTTCCTTCCGCAACCGGAAGCTGCTTTCCTTTTTTACAATTCTATTATATCATCTTAATAGAAAAAACTGTCAAATTCTATTATGCTGAGCGCTGCTGTTTCGACAGATTTTGCCGGAGGGGGTGATGGTATGGGAGCTGCGGGAGGTATCATGCTGATTCTCGGGTATCTGGGCGGACTGCTGAATGTGGTAATGACGGTCCTTGTCATTCTGGCATGCATCAAGTATCTGAGAAAAAAGTAGCACGTCTGATGCACAGACAGCGGGGCAGGCAGCCGGAAAACCGGCTGCCCGCCCCGTTTTATGAATCTCTCTTTTATCGAAGGCCTCTCTCTGCGGTCTCATCCCGCGCGGCTGCGCCCGCCGCAGAACATTCCTTCTTCCCGTCTGTTCAGTTATCCTGCGCTTCAGCGCTGATCTCCCCGTCCTCGATCGTCACGGAAGGTCCTTTGATCCCGGTGATCCCGGCAATCGCTCCGTCAGCATCCCTGGAGACCCAGATGCCCTTCGTCTCGGCTGATGCATCTTCCACGTCGGAAGGCAGACTGATGCACATCTCGATCTCTCCGTCCGTTTCCCCTGTCACATACAGGAAGCTTACAGGTTCCCCGTTATACAGCAGCTCTCCTGTCCCGCTGTCATAATCCACTCCGTATTTCTCATACTCGGAAAATTCGTCCGAATTTACAAGACTTTCGATAGAGCTTATGCCTCCCTCCATACTCTCTTCTGCATTTTCCTCTGCCGGCCTTTCCGTCCGGGCGAGATCGCCGCCGGCTGTTACAGCCTCTTCCTGAACTGCCGCAGCGTCACTGTTATTCTTCTTGATTTCATTCTGGCCGCTCTCTGCAAATACCGTGACTGCGGTTCCAAGAAGGAGCACAGCACACACAGCGCTCAGCATAGTTGCATTTTTATATTTCATAATTGCCTCGATCCTTTCTTTTATTGCGCTTTTGCCGAATCCCTGGGCGAAAAGCGAAATCCGATACTGTTTCTCCGCCAGGCCGACCAGAGCTCTGGCATATTCTCTTTTCGCTCCCTCGCCAAAGCGTGAGAGCACTTTTTCATCGCAGGACAGCTCCATGTCCCTTGTAAAAAGGACATACATGATCCATACAAGCGGGTTAAACCAGTGGATGCAGACTGCCAGCATCATGACGATCTTCCACAGATTGTCGCCTCTCCTGACATGCGCCGCCTCGTGCGTCAGCACGAACTTAAGCCGCCCGCTGCTGTCTGCCGCCAGAAACGCCGGGAGGATAATCTTCGGATGTATGACTCCGAACACAAGCGGAGTCACAATGCGGTCGGATATGAGCAGCTTCGTCCGCCCGGGAATCTCGGCTTCTTTTCTGTAACTATACGCCTGTTCCGCCGGAAGCGGAATTGCCTCCCTCATCCGCCGGCATTCGCGGAGATAAAGGACTGCCAGCACTGCGGCCAGCGTCAGCGCCACAGCGCCCCATACACAGGGAAGCAGCTGCAAAATGCTTTTCCAGATATCCGCCCCCTCCTGTCCTGCAGCCTGTCTGGCTGTCGTTTCGGACAGGAAATCCCGGCTCATGGCCGCCAGCTTCATCCTGTCTGTCACAGCCTGCTCCACAGGCATAGTGACTCCGAAGCGAAACGGCAGCTCCGCCGGCACGAGAAGCCGCAGAAGGGCAACGCCCCACAGCATCATAAAATACTTCTTCGGCAGCCTATTTACGGCAAGAAGCCGGACGGCAGCGATCATAAGGATCAGGATTCCTCCTGACAAACTCATCCTGAGCAGCATATCTGTTCCCTCACTTCATCTTGTCTATCATGTCTTTTAGTTCCTGCAGTTCATCGGAGGTCAGATGCTCTTCCGAGAGAAACGCGGCGAAAAACTGCTTCTTCGAACCGTCGAACATTCTGTCGATCAGCTCTTCCGTCTCATATGCCTGGACCTCTCCTCTCGAGATCAGCGCATGACAGCCGAACTTCGGCTCTCTGCGCTCGACAGCGCCCTTTTCAATACACTTTTTTATCACCGTGTATGTGGTATTCCGGTTCCATCCGATCTCTTCCTTCAAGATCCCGGCAATCTGTCCCGCGGTCAGATCCCCTTCCCGCCAGAGGACTTCCATAACCTTCAGCTCTGAATCAAACAGTTTTGTCTCCATATCCATTCCTCCAATCAAAAATGACTACTGCAATAGTATTTTCACATTCATACTACTACAATAGTCATTTTCTGTCAACCTGATTTCCGCCCTTTCCGGCGGTTTTCTTTTTATATGCCTGTTATTTCACAAGCCCCAGGAGCGTGCTCTTCGGCACAGCGCCGATCTGCTTTCCGGCGATCTCGCCGTTCTTTACTGCGAGGAACGTAGGGATGCTCATCACGCCGAATCTCTGCGCCAGCTCGATCTGCTCGTCGATATTGATCTTGCACACCTTGATCTCCGGCTCCTCGCCGGCGATCTCCTCTACAACCGGTCCCATCATCTTGCACGGCCCGCACCAGTCTGCATAGAAATCTATCAGCACCGGCTTATCGGACTGCATTACCTCCTGGTCAAAATTTTCTGCTGTTAATTTGATTACTGCCATATTTTATATCCTCCTTGTGAATCCATTTCTGTTTCGATGCTCTTAGTATATCACAAGATCAGATTTTTTCTGTGATAAAATCACAAAATTCTATTCTGTTTCAGACTCTCTGAGTTCCACAACTGCATAAGGCCTGCCGCCTTCATCACAGAGTTCCACGACGATACGTCCGTCCTCCTCCGCCAGCTTCGGAAAAATCATATCTCCCAGCACAGCGGACCTCTTGTAATCCACTCGGAGCTGCCGCACCGCGATCTCCCTTGGCACGGCTTCCAGCGCCATCTGAACGTACTGGCAGTTATTGACATGCTCGTTGGTGTCAATATGGTACTTGCGCACCGGGAACGAAGGCATATCTTTGCTCTTTTCCGGTATGATGATCTTACGTCCCTCATAGGGCATGGAGAGCGGCGGATGCGTCCCGTAGGGCTCGATCTGCTCCGGCGCCGGACGCGCCGGGCGCCCCTTCTCCAGATCCATGAACACCCAGATCGAGTTCGCGCACGCTGTGAGGGCGCCGCTGCTGTCTTTCATATAGAAATTTCTGTTGCCGTACAGCCCCTTGAACTCTGTCGCAAAAGTCCCCACCGTGATCTCTTCCCCGAGCTTTGGGTAACGTTCCACGATCACCTGCCAGTAGGACAGCACCCACGCCTTTTTCTCTGCCTTCAGGTGTTCCATGCCCAGCCCCGCCTCTTCCGAATGAAATGTACTGCTGTCCTGGAAATAGTTGATCAGGGCAGGCAGTGTCATGGTCCCCCTGTGGTCGATCTCGCTGTATCTTACTCTGCTCTTAAACTCATACATCTGTCTTCCTCCTGCTGTTACTCTTCTGTCGTCTTCGCCACATAATCATAATCCACCGTGATCACGCACTGATATCTTGGATCGATCTCCTTCACCTGTTCCGCCAGGCGCTGCGGCAGTTCCTTCCTCATTTTTTCATCATACTCGATCGGGATCACCATGTCAAAGATCAGGTTTGTCTGCCCTTCTCCGGGGACGACACGGAAGTCATGAAGGCTGCACGCCGGGTCAAGCTTCCCCAGGATTTCCTCCGTCTTCTGCCTGATCCGGAGCACGCTCTCATCCCTCGTCTCGATCGGGTCCATATGGATAACGAGAAATATGCCGAGGTTTTTCCCCGCGTCCCGCTCGATCCGGTCAATGATCTCATGGGACCGCTCGATGTCCACGTTGTTCGGGACCTCTGCGTGGATGGACGCCATGCTCCGCCCCGG
>CALWQS010000041.1 GCA_944383745.1 uncultured Mediterraneibacter sp.
TCGCTGTGAAGAGATTCATTAAGAGAAAATCCGGGAAGATCGAAGTGAAATAATTCCGGAAAGAAATAGGTGTAAATGCTGAGACAGATCAGCAGATTTCAAAAAGGCCCTGTACCAAATGGTATAGGGTCTTTTTTCTGCCATTCTCTTCGGCTTCTGCTGTTTTTCACAGCATTCACTATTTCATCCTGCGTCTGTATACAGCTGTCCCTGCTGCGGCAATTCCTGCCGCAAGGACTCCAGCAGCATACGGCATACAGTTCGCATCGTCTCCTGTCTGTGCTGCTTTGTTTTCATCAGAAGACAGCTTCTCCGCATCGTTTCCGCTGTCAGCGCCTGAAGCCGGATCGTCATTCCCATCACTTCCTGTTCCCGGTTTCTGCGGGTCCTGATCGTCCGGATTCGGATCGTCCGGATCAGGGGTATCCGGATTTGGATCATCCGGGTTCGGATCATCCGGATCCTCTGCCTTCACTTCTTCAAACACTGCTTCCGTGACTCCTGCCGATAACGCGGTGATCTTATCATAAATGATCGTTCCGGATACCATTCCGTCCTCACCGATCGCATCCGATCCCGGGATCGCATTGACCCAAAGGCCAAAGGACGTGACACTTGTCTTATCCTGCGCAAGTCCGCCCGCCGGATTGCCGGGAGTATCTCTCTCCACAAAATCCGTAAACGGGATCGTCACTTTTACCGGAACTGTGCCGTCGTTTGCCGCGTACTCTTCATACAGGTTCAGATATGCTTCATAAGCTTTTCCATTCGCCGTAATCTGGATCACAACCTTCTGATTGTTTCCATCCGGTATGGTATAACCTGATCAATCGTAGGCACCGCCTCTCCGCTGGAAGAGCCTTTCTTGTCCTCTCCGCCGTTTCCGCAGGCTGCCAGTGAGAAGACCATTGCAGATGCCATTGCCAATGATGCTGCACGTTTTAAAGTTACTTTTTTCATTTTTTACCCTCATTTTTAAGTTGTTTTAATCTTATCATTAATTTACTTTAATTTCAATCCTTGAGCGCATTTTCCCGTCATTTCTACTATTTAAACATTTTAAGAAGTCCTTTTTTGGTGATTTTCCTTATATTTCTGCTATAAATCCCAGTAATATTTTTAATTAATACCATTTTAATTATATTAATTAATTTTTATTATTTAAGTCATTTTTAACAAAAGGGCAATCACCATCCACTCTGTTTTATCTCTGCCCGTTTTTCTTTCTGCGCCTTCCAACTGCTGTTCCCAGCAGCACAGACAGTGCACCGCTGGCAGTCATAATGATCCAGTCCCAGGACTCATCCCCCGTCTGAGGTGCACGTTCTTCCTCTGCTTTTCCTATCCCTGCATCTGTCTGCCCCGGTTCTTCTGTTCCGGCTGAAGTTCCCGGCAGTGCCGGAGTCTGCGTACCATCCGGATCCTCCGGCTGAACCGGATCCTGTGTGTCATCCGGATCTTCCGGCTGGACCGGGTCCTCCGGCTGTCCAGGATTGTCCGGATTTTCCGGCTGTCCTGGATCTGCGAAAACCGGAACCGTGCTCTCCGAATCAACTGCTTTGATGCTGTCATAATATAAAACTCCGCTTACCTGTCCGTTTTCATCTACTGCATCCGAATCCGGGACAGCGTTGACCCATAGACCGAAGTTTGATACGTTCGCGGCCGCAGCGCTGGTCAGTGCGCCTCTTCCGCCCTTGTCCACAAACTCGGAAAACGGCATCGTCACCAGGAGAGGCTCTGAGGAAGACGCATATGCTTCATAGGTATTCAGATATGCTTCATAGGATCCTCCGTCAGATGTATTGATCTGCACAACCGTCTTCTGATTCTTTCCATCCGGCACAACCCAGAACTGCAGGGCATTGCACGACGACCAGTCCGCCTCGCACGGCACTGTTGCTCCGGCCCATCCGGTCCTTGTCTCCCGGTATTCAAATCTAAGAGAATACTCCCCGTCATAAAAAACGTCGTCTGCCAGAGTGAGCGCCAGCTCGCATCCGCTGTCCTTATTCACCGCCCAGCTGCTGTTCAGAAGCTCCGATGAGCCGTAATACCTCTCAAAGTCATCTACGCAGAGCGGATCCCTCTCAGCCTCTGCAATATTGAAGATCACAGGGATCTCCTGACGCCTGGCGCCTTCCACGTAAAGGATCAATCTGCCTGAAACAGTCTCTCCCAATTCTTTCAGGATCTCATCTGTCAGCACAGCGTGCGCAGTCTTTCCGGACACGGAAACAGAAAGCGGGATCTCCTTATCACCTGCCGCCGCTTTGATCACGACATCCCCGCACTCTCTGTTCAGCCGCGCCTGAACGGCTGTCTCTTTAAGGATACGTGTTCCGGCGATCGGTGCAGTAAAATAACCGTCAGCCTCATCCCATCCCTGCCGCTGAGGAGCAGACGGAGCCGGACCGTTCAGTATTTCCTTCTGATCTGACGCAAAGATGCTCTTTTCATCGTTGTAAAACTCAATAAATTCATTGATCATCTCATGGCCGTGCAGCGTTCCGTCTTCTTTCACGGATGCCACAAACGGGGTGTAATAACTGGAATCAGAATAATTTGTCCAAATCATAAAATAGCAGCAGTTGTATTCTTCTTTCGTAACTATATCAAGGATCTCCATAAACCAGTCCGGACGTTTATTCCCCACGGCGGGAAGGCCGCCCTGGTCTGAAGTAATCCCCGTCTCCGTGACAGCAAACAGTTTGCCGTGAAGCTTTGCAAATTCATCCGTCAGACGGACTGTATTTTCAAAATTTGTCTGGAATGTATACCCTTCCTCATCCGTAACCGGATTGGAGTCATAGGTATCGAATCCGACCATATCCACATATGCGTCTCCAGGATAACGCTCCTCATATTCTGCAAGCGTTGCCGCCTCCGAACCCGGACCGTAGACATAGAGGATATTATGTACATCTTTTTCATCTCGCAGATATTCTACCGTATACTTAAAGACGCTCTTATACGTTTCCGGCTCGCAGAATGCTTTGCCCCACCAGAACCAGCTTCCTGTATTTTCATGGAACGGACGGAAAAGGATCGTGCCGTCTACCTGGTGCGCATACTCTGCAACCATATCCAGATATGCGTTAAACCGTTCGTGATATGCGCCGCCCGGAAGGATCTGGTTCATGCAGTCTCCGCTGAGATTGTACGAATCGGCAGCCAGATAATCATACCGGTCATATGTCTTTCCGGTCGTGTTTTCTTTTTCTTCAGAGAAGGCAAAATTCGGCATATGCGCAGATAAAGTCATAATCGCGCCGTCTTCAATGGCAAGATTGGAAAAATATGCCGCCGCAGTGATGTTGCCTTCTGTCGTCTCCGGAAGGCTTCCGCCGTATCGGGAGTTATATTTCGCCGCAAACCCGTCAAACAGATTTCCGCAGTCCAGGCCCACGATTCCCGAGATAGATCCTGTCATATCCTGTGTGTCGGACCAGCTGAGAGAAGAAGTTCCCGCTTTGAGCACTGTATCCTCCATGTGTCCGTATATCGTGCTTCCGGATTCTCCCACTGCTTTCAAATACTGATATACGGCAGCCATCTCCTCATCTGCATCCGGGTCGGCAAGCCGCACGCTGTCCGCATAGTCCACCGGCTCACCGTTTACTGTGAGTGTGTCGGCATTTCCAGAAAGTCTTACAGCAGAATCAGGTGCCACTGAAGCATCGACATAGATATCCTCTTCTTCTATATAGGACAGACGGATATCGTCGAACCACAGGCTGCCTTTATAATCTGTGCTGTTTCCTACGATCAGGAGCATCAGCTTCTGCGGACGCTCAGCAGACGCATACGCCTCATCACAACGGAATGTAAAACTTGCTTTCTTCAAGCCGTCTCCCATATCCTCCGTCACGGCGCTGCTGATCCCTTCCATCTGCTCCTGGAAAACATTATCCGAGACTGCCTTCACGGTGATCTGGCCTGTAGTATACGCGGCAGCATCATAGTACAGATCAAAGGTCAGCGTATTAAACTCTGAATAATCGATCCCGCTCTCCTCGGAAAAGCTGATGCCTGACTGACACCACCCATTATCCTTTTCAGCCGTAAAATCAATATCCACTTTAAGCATTTCCTTCTCTGCGTCGTGGGAAACGTTTCCCGTCACCTCCGCGCTGCCCTTCCAGCTGTCATCATAAACCCAGCCCTGCTCTCCATCCCGGAAATCCCACAGCCGGCTCCCGTCTTCCTGTGCACCGGCAGATACCGCCGGAACCATAAGTCCCACACCGAGCACGGCTGCGGTACAAACCGACATCAATCGTTTCCATACACTTTGCTTCATTCAGTTTTCCTCCTTTTTTATCCATGCAGCCTTTAAACTATACTTAATTTTAATTAAAAACAGTTTATATCTCGCTGCGTGTTCATATTTTTTAATTCTTTTTAAGTATATCAAAAGGATTCTTTTAAATACAATCGTACTTTTAGCAGATAAAAATTACTTTTTTTTGTACAAAACGCACAAAAAAAATTCTCTTTATTTATTAAAAGAGAATTTTTTTCTTAAAATTATATTTTCCTTTTTTTACTTTAAAGTCTTCACGCTCTGACGCTCTATAATCACGCTGTCTACATATCTCGTTCCCCAGTGCCTGTCATCTCCGCGTATCTTTCCCTTCAGCAGTTTGACCGCCTGATGCGCCATCTGCTTCATATCAACATTATATGTTGTTAATCGTTCCGCGAAACTGTTGTTCTGCTGGAAATTGTCATATCCTGCGATTGAGACATCCTCCGGGATTCTGTATCCTTTCTCTGAGAGGACATTGTACAGAAGACCTGCCGCCCAATCGCTGTTGCAGGCAAACGCACTCGGCATATTCTCCGGAATCTCAACCCGGCTGAGCCCCTTCGCCAGATCTTTGTCCTCCAGGATCCACTCCTTTCGCTCATGTATCCCGGCTTCCATCAAAGCCTTCCTGTAACCGTAATAGCGGTCCAGAATATTATCATTTGCCTGGATCGATCCCACATACGCAATATCTCTGTGTCCCTTTTCCAAAAGGTACCGTGTTATTTTATACATTCCGACATAGTTGCTCGACATCACTGCGTCACAGCGCAGCCCTTTCATCTGGAAATCCAGAAGCACCACCGGTATCCCTGCTGCATTTACAATCTTTTCCACATAGGATCTTGTCATCCAGCCTATGATAATCAGACCGCTGATCGCTTTTTCTTTCAGAAGCTTCGGCAGCTCCTCGTCGTCTTCCATTGCGAAGGTAATAATTTCCAGCATTGTTACGCACTGAGCCTTTGATGCCTCGTAGGCAACATTCTGATACAGCGTCCAGTAAAAAGAATTTCCAACCGTGATATACTTTTCCGGGGCAATCACTCCGATAACAGTTCCCTGTGGCTGCCGGTCATTTTTTTTCACGTCATATCCCATCTCTCTGGCCGCCTTTTCCACTTTAAACCGCACATCGTCACTGACTCCCTTCCTGCCCGCCAGAGCATTGGACACCGTGACCACGCTGACTCCGACTGCCGCTGCGATATCTTTCATCTTAACGTCCGACACTTTGAGTCCTCCTTATCCCCACAGTATTCCCTTCTACCATGCTGCCTTCCACAATCCGCACCCCGCTTGTATTCCTTCTTCCTTCTATCCGCTTAAGCAGGGTATTCATACTGATCTGCGCGATCACTTTTTCGTCATTTTCATAGGTCGTCACTTTCAAATCTCCCGTCAGCTGCGCCTTGTAGTCGTCAAATCCCACAACTGAAACATCTTCCGGCACACGAATTCCCCGGCTCATCAGTTTTTCAATCAAGATCGCGGCAGTTTTATCGCAGTTGCAGACGAACGCCTCCGGCAGCCTTTCCGGCAGCTCTATATCGATGCGATAATCTCCGTTCACAAAATCTCTGTCAGGAAGCACTTGTGCCTGCGCCTTTTTGATGCCGGCCTTTTCCAGCGCTTTGCAGTATCCGAGATACCGGTCTGTAATATTTTTGGTAGCTGTCGGCGTCCCCACGAACATAAGGTCTCTGTGCCCCTGTTCCAGAAGAAACTCTGTCATCTGCGTCATGCCGCCAAACCCGTCCGTAATGATGTAGTCCATATCTTCATAAACATCATAATAATCCACACACACAACCGGAATGTCATAGTTTGCCCTGATTGCCTGGATATACTCCTTTTTCAGCTCTCCGATCAAAAGCAGTCCCGCTGTCTTTTTCTCAAGGAAGGGTTCGAACGGCCTGTCCAGATTTTCTTTTTCAGGGGTCACCACCTCAAGCACTGTCAGATGCCCCTTTTTCACTGCTTCGCCGGCGATTCTCTGATAGATATCCATATAGAACGACGGAAATTCCTTGACATACCGCTCTGCCACGACGACTCCTATGATATAAGAGACGCCGTTCTTCTTTTCCCTCGGAGCGCTTTGATACCCCATTTCCTTCGCCGTCCTGGAGATTTTCTCCCGAAGCTCTTCGCCTACCCCTTTTTTACCCTTAAGGGCATTGGAGACTGTGACAATACTGACGCCGACCTTTTCTGCGATATCCTCCAGCTTAACCTTCTTTCTCTGCCCCATAACCACTACCTCTTCTTTCTCCTCTGCGGTCTCCCGGTTCTGTGTATGATTTTATTTATAAGAGCGAAGCCTCCGTGATCTCAATCAGCCTGCTCTTGAAATCTCCGAACGCCGCCGGGATCCTCAGGCCCGCATGCATCAAAGTACGGCCTGCATACGTCTTGCCTTCCGCGAGATATCTCTTGTCCGGATCCAGCCCCTTCAGTCTCAGGAACCGGCTCTTTGCATTCGCCTCAGCCAATACCTGCACGCAGAACAGCAGCGCCCTGCTCTTATCTTTTTCTACGATCATCCAACTATCATAATATCTGTTTTCAGACGCTGATGCAAGACGATAATAGTCCCCTTCCCTGATCAGGTCATTATATTTATGATACTTCTCCACCTGGGACTTGACCAGGACTTTCTCTTCTTCCGACAGCTTTGTGATATCCAGTTCATATCCGAACGTTCCGAGCAGCGCCACGTCTCCTCTCGTCTCGAACGGGGTCGTGCGCCCAACCGTATGGTTCGGGCAGACGCTCACATGTGCTCCCATCGCGGAGACAGGATAGATCAGCGCCGTCCCCTCCTGGATCGCCAGACGCTCAATGGCGTCCGTATCATCCGAGCACCAGATCTGAGGGCTGTAGTAAAGCATTCCCGCGTCAAATCTGGCTCCTCCGCCGGAGCAGTTTTCCAGAAGCAGATGGGGGAAATCCGTAATCAGGCGTTCCTGCATCCGATACACGCCCAGCATATACCGATGGGACAGCTCTCCCTGCCGGTCCGGCGGAAGGGCACAGCTTCCAAGGGTCGTAAGCTGCCGGTTCATATCCCACTTTACATAGGAAATATCCGCGCTTCTCAACACTTCCGCAATCATCTCATAGACGCCGTCCACCACCTCGTCTCTGGAGAAATCAAGCACATACTGGGCGCGGCTCTGTGTGATATCTCTGCCGGGAATCCGGATCGCCCAGTCCGGATGTCTCCGGTACAATTCCGATTCAGGGGAGATCATCTCCGGTTCTATCCAGATACCGAATTTCATGCCCAGCTTTTTGACGTTCTCCACCAATGCGTGCAGCCCGCCCTTAATCTTCTCTTCATTGACATACCAGTCGCCGAGAGAGCTGTCGTCAAGGCTCCTCTTCCCGAACCATCCGTCATCCATGACAAGCATCTCAATCCCCAGCGCAGCGGCATCTTCCGCGATTTCCAGAAGCTTCTTTTCATCAAAATCAAAGTATGTCGCTTCCCAGTTATTGATCAGGATCGGGCGCTTCTCATGAAGATACGGGCTTCTGATCAGGTGCTCTCTGTACAGGTCATGAAACGTCCTCGTCATCCTGCCGAGCCCCTGCCCGGAATAGACCAGCACGGCTTCCGGCGCCGTGAACCGCTCTCCCGGCTCCAGCTTCCATGTGAATCCTTCCGGATGGATCCCCATCATCATTCTGACAGAGTTGAACTGGCTCTTCTCCGCCTGCGCGATAAAATTCCCCGAGTAAACAAAGTTCATCGCATACACTTCACCGCTCTCCTGGCTGGTCCCCGGCGTCACCAGGGCAAGAAACGGGTGCTCCTGGTGGCTCGACTCCCCTTTCACCGATGCGATATTCTGCCTTCCATATCCCAGCGGCATTCTCTGAATGTGCCGTTCCCTCGCCCAGGAACCGAACAGCCCGAGCATCTCAAAATCTCTGTCGTCCATATCCACACAGGCAGAGAGCACCTTTTCCAGATAGAAAGGCTCGCCGCCTTCATTCTCAACCAGCACAGAACGGGTCAGTGCATCCAGCCCGCGAAAGATGGAATACAGCAGGGTGACCTTCACGCCGAGCAGACTGTCCCGCAGAAAAACTTTGAGTGTCATACAGTCATCCTGATTCCCCCATGTCGCGGGAAGTCCCGGCAGCTCCGGCTTGCCCTTCTCTATCGCATAGCCTTCATAAGCCAGCTCGCTCTGTGCCCTGCCATGCTCCTGACACAGAATGCCGACTCTCTGTAATCTCCCATTCCCGTCTCCGGATATTCCATCGGGGCACAGTCAAGAAATGCTCCTGTTTCTCTCTTGTTGACTGAAGGCGTAAACGGCGCCTCATCCTCCCTCAGCAGATACCGGATATCCGTGTCCTCGATCCTGGTTCCTTAATAGAGATGCTCCACATATCTGTCGTCCACGACAGCTAATCCGTAGGTCGTATTTTCAGTGTGCAGAAGGAACACCTTATTCTTTTCATCAAAAATTATCTTCATATTGCACTCCTCTTCTTTTAATTCATTTTAAGCTGTTTATTTAACTATAATTAATCATTTTTTCAAGTTTGTCAACATATTTTTTAATATATTTATCTAATATTAACATATCTTACAATTATGAATCGTGAATGATACTTTATTTTAAGTAGAATTTTTTTCACTTTGCGTATATGATAGTTACGATATCAAAACTTATATTTTCGCCGCTGAACCGCGGCAGATTGGAGAGCATTATGAATTTATCACAACTTGCCCGGCTGCAGAAACTGAAAAGCCAGCTGGATACATTTCACCGGAACCACCCGAAGTTCGCCCCGTTTTTGGATGCGGTCAATAAAAATGCCCTCGGGGAGGGGACGATCATTGAGATCAGCGTCACCTCGCCCGAAGGCAGGCATTATGAGACAAATCTGAAAGTAAAACCGGAGGATCTCGAGTTCCTCCGCTCGCTGCAGGGGCTCAATTCCATCAAATAAATCATCCCGTCCTTTTCCTGATCCGGAAAAAGAGCCCCGCCCCGATCAGGCTGGCGATCAGCTCTGTCGCGGGGAACGCCGCCCATACGCCAAGGAGCTGCGCCGCAGCGGACAGCAGGAATGCCATCGGAATGATGACCGCGAATCCCCTCATAATGGAGATAATATGGGCCGGAAGGACCTTCTCCGTAGATGTAAAATAGACGGAAAGGATAATATTAAATCCCGCAAAAACGCATGCCGTAAAGTAGATCTTCAGCCCCGCCACGGCGATGCCCTGCAGCGTGGCATTCTGCTCGCTGTTGAACACGGCGGCGATCGGATCTGCGCCGAAGAATACGCAGGCGTAGACGATCCCCGAGACAAGCACTGCCGAGACAAGAGCATATCGCAGAACACTTTGTGTCTTCTCCCGGTTCCCCGTCCCGTAGCCGCTGCTCAGGAGCGGCTGGATTCCCTGGGAGATACCCGTGTAGATGGACATAACCACCAGGGACAGGTTGGCGATGACGCCGTATGCCGCGACGCCGATATTTCCCGCGATCCCTAAGATGATCATATTGAACACGATGATAACGATCCCGGAGGAGAGCTCTGTGATCAGCGAAGGCAGGCCGCTGGAGCAGATCCCCAGCGCCAGCCGCCCCGATACCCTGCACTTTCTCAGGCGGAACTGATTCTTCCTTCTGAAAAGATATGTCGAGAGCACCAGAATACTGATGACAGGCGCCAGCCCTGTGGCGAACACCGCTCCGAAGATGCCCATCCCGAAGGGAAACATGAACACATAGTCAAGCACCACATTGGAGAGGCTTCCGGTGATCATCGCTGCCATGGAAAGCTGCGGGGCGCCGTCATTTCGCATAAAGCAGAGCAGCAGATTATTCGTCATGAACATAGGCGCAAACAGAAGAATCACCTGAATATATATCCTTGTCATCTCATACACTGTCCCGTCTGCACCGAGCAGGAGCGCCAGCGGTCCGGAAGCCAGCAGACCGGTCAGGAAAAAGCACGCGGCAATGGCCGCAGTCAGCACAGCTGCATTTGTAAAAATCTGATCCGCCCGCTGCGCCGCCCCCTGGCTTTTCACGATGGAATACTTGATCCCGCCTCCCATTCCGATCATCAGGCCGCTCCCGTGGATAAAGCTGTAAACCGGGATCGCCAGGTTCAGCGCCGCCAGCCCGTCGGCGCCCAGCGCCTTTGATACAAAAAATGTATCCGCCAGAATATAGCAGGACAGGGCGATCATACCCAGCACATTGAGCGAAGAATACTTAAGAAATTCTCTGAGGTATGCTTTAGTTCCCATTCTTTCTTCTCCTTTCTCTGAACATTCCGAAACCTCCTTACAAACAAAAAACGCCCTGTTCCACTCCTTCTAAGGCCTGACGGAGGGAATAAGACGTTACCCGGCGGCAATTCGTTATGATTACCGTGTCAAAATATCACAGATGGAATGAAAAGTCAAGAATCTTTTCATTCTGTCCGCAAAAAGGTATAATAATAGTTACAAAATTTTGAATACCAGGAGGAGACAATGAACGAATACGACAAACTACACAGCGAGGAGCTCTATCTGCCGAGCGACGGCGAGATCGTGAAGGAGCAGACTGCATGCCTTGAGCTTCTCTATGATTACAATGCCACCCGTCCTTCTGAAGGCGGGAAACGCGAACAGCTTCTCAGGAAAATGTTTGCAGAGATCGGGGAGGGCTGTTACGTCGAGCCGCCTCTGCACTCAAACTTCGGCGGGCATCACGTACATTTCGGGAAAGGGGTCTATGCGAACTTCAACCTGACTCTGGTGGACGACACGCACATCTATGTCGGCGACTATACCATGCTGGGTCCCAATGTCACGATCGCCACGGCAGGGCATCCGATCCTCCCTAAGCTGCGCGAGAAAGCATATCAGTATAATTCTCCCGTTCACATCGGAAGAAACTGCTGGCTCGGCGCAGGCGTGATCGTCCTCCCCGGAGTGACGATCGGCGACAACACTGTCATCGGCGCCGGGAGCGTCGTCACCGGGGACATTCCCGCCAACGTGGTCGCTGTCGGAAGCCCGTGCCGCGTTCTGCGCAGCATCGGAGAGCATGACCGGGAATACTATTTCAAGGACAAAAAGATAGACCAGAAGATAAGGAGTATGATCAACAGTGAAACCATTTGAAAGATTATTAAAATACGCCGCCATAAGGACTCCCAGCGACGAGGAGAGCAGTACGGTCCCCTCCTCCGCCTGCCAGTTTGAGCTCGCCTGGCATCTCCACCGGGAGCTTTTCACCATGGGGATCACGGACGTAAAGGTGGACACGCAGTGCTATCTCTACGCCCATATCCCGCCCACACCGGGATATGAGGACCGCCCGGCGCTCGGATTCATCGCGCACCTGGATACCGTATCCGACTTCTGCGATCATCGGATCACTCCCGTGATCCACGAAGACTATGACGGAAGAGAGCTTCCCCTCGGGCCGTGCGGGCGCGTCCTGTCGCCGGATATGTTCCCGCATCTGAAGTCACTGAAAGGCCGCACCCTGATCACCAGCGACGGAACCACCATCCTGGGCGCGGACGACAAGGCAGGGATCGCGGAGATCATGACCCTGGCGGAGCGGATCGTGGAGGAGGAGATCCCTCACGGGCCGATCTGCATCGCCTTTACTCCGGATGAAGAGATCGGGATGGGAGCCGCGCACTTTGATCTCGAAGCATTCGGCGCTGACTTCGCCTACACTCTCGACGGCGATACCGAGGGTGAGATCCAGTATGAGAATTTCAACGCGGCTAAGGCTGAATTTCGGATCGCCGGCGTCAACGTCCACCCCGGATCCTCCAGGGATGTGATGGTCAACGCCTCTCTCGTCGCCATGGAAATCAACAGCCTGCTGCCCGCAGGGGAAACTCCCCGGGACACAGACGGATATGAAGGCTTCTACCACCTTACGGACATGAAAGGTGACGTGGGCGAGGCTGTCCTCCGGTATATTATCCGCGATCACGACAGCGGCAGGTTCGGGCAGCGCAAAGAGGCTCTGCGCGCCATCGCCGCACAGATGAACGTCAAATGGGGCCGCGGAACCGTGGAACTGACCATCACCGACCAGTACCGCAACATGGCAGAGATCATCTCCGGCTGCATGCATCTGATCCGGAATGCCGAGGAAGCCTGCCGGCGTGCCGGCGTTGAGCCGCTTATCCTTCCGATCCGGGGAGGCACAGACGGCGCCCAGCTCAGCTTCAAAGGACTTCCCTGCCCGAACCTGGGGACTGGCGGGCACGGCTTTCACGGTCCTTATGAGCATATCACGGCTGAGGGCATGGATGCAGCCTGCGAGGTCGCGCTGGAGCTGGTGAAGCTCTATGCAGAGCGCGCTGACAGCGAATAAAATGTCATTTTGGGACACAGTGAAATGCAATTGGGGACGTAGTCAAATTCAATTTGACTACGTCCCCAATTGAAATTTACTATGTCCCAAAATGATGTTTTTACAGTCTCTCGCTGCTCTCGTTCATGAATTTATACTCAGCCACAGACCGGTCGAATCCCTTGATATGTCTGTACAGCCACTCGATGACATTCTTGTTCACCTGCTCTACAAATGCGGCTGACGGTCCTTCCTCTTCCTCAAGCATATTATACAGATCGCGAACGACCTGACGGAGCTTGTCATGCTCCTTCTTATGCTGCTCGATTCCCGGATATCCGATGGACTCCTGAAGCTTCTCTTCCTCGCCGAAATGAAATTCTGTATAATCCGCAAGGTAATCCAGTGTCTTCACAGCCACGATCTTATCTTTGCTTGTCTCACAGCTGTCCAGCAGCTTGTTGATCTTATCAATCAGTTCCTTATGCTGTCCGTCGATCATCTCATTGCCTGTAACAAGGCTTTCATCAAATTCTGCTCTCATCGTCCGTTACCTCCTAAACCTCTCCGTTTTTAAATCTCATGATCATCTCATTTGTCAGACTTTCTGTTGACGTGACATCCGGGATCTCCTCCCGCTCAAACCATTCCGCCAGAGCCAGCTCTTCCCTGTCCAAAGTAACCGCTCCATCCCCGTCCAGGTCGCAGTAGAACCCCAGCAGCAGTGTGTCGGAAAAGGACCAGGGCTGGGACTTATAATACCGGATATTCTTCACTCTCAGCCCGACTTCCTCCATGACTTCCCTCGCCACAGTCTCTTCCGCCGTCTCACCGATCTCTGTAAATCCTGCCAGAAGCGCGTACTTCTTATACGCTCTCCCGGCATACTTTGACATCAGCAGCCGGTTCCCGTCCGTCACTCCTATGATAACAGCAGGACAGATCTTCGGATACTCCATGTTCCCGCACTCTCCGCACCGAAGCATGCGCTCCCTGTCATCCCGTTTCATGAGACTGCCGCAGCGCCCGCAGTATTTATGGCTCCCGTACCAGCTGTGAAGCTGGTATCCCGTGATTCCTGCGAAGGCACGGTACCTCGGCTCTGCCGTGCGGAAGATCTCCGTGTTTTCCATCGCATATTCTGACAGCGGCTCACGGCTGATTTCCTGCACAAGATAATACCGGTCTTCATCGATCGCAAAAAGATAAACCGCATCCTCATAGATCTCCTCATTGAGCCTCTCCAAATCGCGGAACCTCGGGAACTCAATTCCCTCTGCCGTTCTTTTCATGAGCGCGCTCCGCTCTTCATAATACAGCGCATAGCTGTCATGATCCGGAGGAACCTGCCTGTATCGGTTGTCATAGCGATGCGGCTGAATATCCTGTATCATCTGCCTCTCTCCTGTCTGAACTTAGATTCCTGTCTATCATAGCACACTTTAGGACATGTGTAAAATTATAACTTCCCCGACGCGCGCCTCTCTCCGCCATTTTCTGCCATCGAAGCAAAGCCAGGCCGCCGCCAGATCCTCTTCTTCCCATCAGGATTCCTGGATCCGATATACATATTCCGGCATCTTCTCCAGCGCATTCCCCTCCACTTGATTTTCCAGAAATTCGACGCCTCCGCCGTCAGCAAAACGGACCGTAAGCCGGTGTGTCAGCACGGCGTCGTCCATCATCCCCTCGCTCACTGCGTCTACAGTGAGGGTGACTGTGCCGTCTCCGTTTTCCTCAATATCCACCACCTCCGGCTCCGAGAGATCGATCACACTTTTCGTCCGGTTCCCGACTCCGAGGGCGATCCAGGCATAGGTCCCCGACTCCGCGTCATAGGATGCATATTCCCTGAGCTGTTCCGCCGACACAGGCAGATACTTTGTCATCATGCTTTCGAATTGTTCCGCCGGTATTCCTTCCGTATATAGGGATGAGTCAAATGCCTCCCCGCTGTCCAGCTCATACAGATACTGGAACAGGCCGTTGTAGTCGATTCCCGCCATATTGTCCGGTCCCCAGTCCGACCAGAACAGGTTGTTTCCCTCATAGGCAATGGAACTCAGGCAGGTCCGGGAAATCTCGGCACATTCTGCGTCGTAAGGCTTCACCCGCAGCATGGCATTGGAATAAAGCACTTCCGTCACTTCAGGATAGCCCGGGGTGCACAGCTTATAGAAAAACCACCCCTTCTCTGTATAATTCCACTTTTCCGCTCTTGTACAGGTCATCTCCCCGATCGACTTGGCATCTCCGCCTCTCCATGAGGCTGTCACTGACAGGACATACAGGTCTTCCCCGTCAAAGACGAACTTCTTTCTCCCGATGCTCCCGTCCTTATAGACTTCATATTCTGCCGCTTCAGCGCTCCTGCCGTTTTCGCAGTCCTCCAGAAACGCATCCATCACCTCACAGTTTTTCATATCCTGATAAATGTCAAATGTAGTCACCGGATTTCCCTGCGCCGCGAGCACATCTGCCATCTGCTCCGCCTCATCCTCGGCCAGCACTCCGCCCGCATCCTGCGCAGCCCGGGCAAACTCCTTTGTAAGCTCCAGCGCCGCCGCGCACTCCTGCTCTGCTTCCTCCCGTTCTTCCTCATCTACAGGAAGACCATACCCTTTTTCGTCATCCTCCTCTGCGCCCTGCTCCCATGCGTCTTCCTCCTGCACAGTTTCCTGCTGCACGGCATTTCCCGCTTCTTCACTGCAGCCCGCAAGGAGCAGTACAGCGGCAAGGACCGCTCCGTATTTTGCTGATCTCCTATAGTTTCTCATTGCGCACTCTCCTGTCCGAAATTCTTTTCCAACTGCTCAGCTGGAACTTTTCTATGAAACAGATTCACTATTCTTACACATGTAAGAATAAGTTATAATAAAAATAGAGAAATGTCAATCTCTGAAAACAGAAAAACAAAGAATTTTAGCCTGCCGGGCTTATCGCGCAAAAAGACGGCTTTTCCCACCGGGATCAGCCGTCTTTTTTCACTTTCTTCTTTTTTCTCTTCGGCATAAAAGCCGCCGCTGCCGCCGTGATCATACTGCCTGCCGCCACGAAAAAATCTGCCAGATTGTACGTGACTGCCGACGCCTTCTCATTCCCGCAGCGAAATCC
>CALWQS010000042.1 GCA_944383745.1 uncultured Mediterraneibacter sp.
ACATAGAGCCTGCGGTCAAAGGGCAGGCCTTTCTCAACCTTTTTCGGCCTCTCGATAAACGCCTGCATGATGCACGGCATACAATCCACCGCTGTCTTGCCGAGGATCTCCGGATGGATCGGCACCTCTCTCCAGCCGAGGAAGTTCAGTCCTTCTTTCCTGACGATGACCTCGAAGATCTTCTTCGCCTGATTTCTTTTCAGCTCATCCTGCGGGAGGAAGAACATGCCGACGCCGTAATCCCGCTCTCCCTTGATCGGGATGCCGAGCGGCTGACAGACCTTCTGGAAAAACCTGTGCGAGATCTGAAGCAGGATCCCCACGCCGTCCCCGGTCTTTCCCTCCGCATCTTTTCCCGCTCTGTGCTCCAGATGCTCTACGATCTCGAGCGCTCCCGCTACGGTACTGTGGCTTTTCTGTCCCTTGATATTTACGATCGCGCCGATCCCGCAGTTGTCGTGCTCAAAGCTTTCTCTGTATAACCCCTGTGGACTTTCAATTTCTTTCCTCATAGTCGCTGTCCTTTCTTCTGAATATTCTCATGCATGCCCCGCTGCGGGCAGCCTCTTTCACACCAGACCGCCGCGGACAATTTATGATTTCAAAATATACACCCATTTTTCTATTTTGTAAACAGGAAATTTCTTTAAATTGTCAGATTATTTGAATATAACGATTTATAGAATATATTATCTGATTATTTATATTTTTAAAAACATCAGTAAACCTTACTATAATTATCAATTTTCCTTTTTATTATTAAGATTATTATGAAATACACGCAATAAAATACGGCAGGATAAGTTTCCTGCCGTACACAATTTCAAATTGTTTTTTTATCTGAACATATTGTTTGAATCGCTGTTTTTTCCGTGTGTTTCTCCCTTCTCCCTCACCGTCATCCGCTGCATGAGCACGAACAGGGAAGAGCAGAAAAACGCGCTGATTATCACTGCCGCCGCCATCCTGATCGGTTCCTTTCCGAGCCACCCGAAGACTCCCGTCTCCGTAAAGACCAGCGAAGCCGCGTTTGCAGAGATATGCAGCGCGGCGGGCGCTTTGAAGGAGCCGAACCGCTCATACAGATAGCAGAGGGCAAGCCCGAGAAAGAACGCATATGCGACCTGGATATTGTTCGTATGCGTCAGCGCGAAGAACAGCGACGACCAGAGCGCTGAGCTCCAGAATCCCCTGGTTTCCCTGTACCGCCTGAACATCACCCCGCGGAACATCAGTTCCTCGGCCAGCGGAATAACCGCCCCCATCACAAGCAGCTGCACCGGGAAGGACGCAGAATACATAATCTCAGCCGTCTCCTGGTATTGCTCGTCATACAGCGCCGCCTGCACCATTGACGAAAGGCATGTCACACCCACGCTTAAGATCACGCCGAACAGTATGACCGACCAGTACTTCCCAGCCGGCACCTTCTCCGCCGGGACGATCCCCAGCGATTTCTCCTGCCGCCTGTCCTTCGCAAACAAAGCCGCAGTCAGCGGGATCGTGCACAGCGCTGCAGCGCCGGAAATCTCCACCTGATATTTCACCACCTGTTCGATCGCCGGGCCGGCCGCCGTGAGATAGGCTTCCATTGCCTCCTGAAAATTCGCCGCGCCGCTGTTGACAAAGCTGTCGATATACGCCTCTGCCAGATACGGCGCCTGGATCACAGCCTGAACCACAGTCTGTACCGCCAGCTGGATTCCAAAATAGGCGATCAGCGGTCCCGCCAGGCTCCAGAACGGATTTTTCCTTTGAATCTGATTCATCTATATCTTCCCCGCTTTCTCACAGATCCACGCCCTCATCTCACTCTCGCTGCCTTTCACGGTCCCCTGCACCATCTCAGGCTTTCCGCCGCCCCGCCCGGAGAACGCGGCGTTGAACTCTCTCACGAATCCCCTGAGATCCGCCTTCCTGCTGCCGATCACGTAACGATATCCCTCTCTGTCGTCTCCGTAAAATACCGCGCAGAGCTTCCGTTCCTTTTCCAGCACCCGGTTCATCAGAACTCTCATTGACTCGCCCCCGATCTCCTTCGAGAATACGCAGACGACCTCCTCATCGTCAGGAATCATCTCCGCCCGGCAGTCCACAAGCTGTTTGTCCTTCTCCGCGATCCCGCGCTTCAGCTCAGAGCATTCGTCCCTGAGACGCGCCACCGCTTCCGCGATCTCGTTCTGCTTCGCGCAGAGCATAGCCGAAATCTCTCCCGCCTGCTCCTGCTTCACCTCGTAATCCGCAAGGGCACGGATACCGCAGAGCATAGTTACACGCACGCCGCCCTTATACCTCTGAACGCCCGTCAGCTTGATCAAGCCGACCTCTCCCGTCCTCTTCACATGAGGCGCGCAGCAGGCGCACACGTCATATCCGGGGATCACCACGATCCTGACCTGCCCTTCGATCTCGATCTTGCTCCTGTAATCAATCTCCGCCAGCTCTTTCTCCGACGGGTAGAGCACCTGGACCTCCAGGTTTTCCCACACTGCCCTGTTCGCCTTCTTCTCGATCTCTCTGAGCTCTTCCGGGGTGATCTCCCCGTCAAAATCCATCGTACAGTCCTCGCTGCCGAGATGGAACCCCACATTGTTATAGCCAAACCGCGCATGCACCAGCCCGGACACGATATGCTCCCCCGTGTGCTGCTGCATCTTCATGAACCGCTCCGCCCAGTCGATGCGCCCGGCCACCTTCTCTCCCGGAATCAGCGGAGCGTCCGTAATATGGAGGACACGTCCGTCCTTCTCCTGCACATCCAGGACGCGGACACCGCCGATCATCCCCGTGTCGGCGTACTGCCCTCCCCCTTCCGGAAAGAAAGCAGTCCGGTCAAGCTCGGTTTCAAAGCGGTCCCCGCATTCTCTGCTGGAGACAACCTGCGCTTCGAACTCTTTCAGATGGCTGTCCTGATAGAACAGCTTCACCGTCTTTCCATCTTCTCTTATATTTGCCGTCACACTCTCTGTCATCAGACATTACATCCTTTCCGGCGCCTCAAACCCAAGCAGATCAATGCATGTCTCCAGCACACGCTTTGCAAGAGACAGAAGCGCGATATACCCCGATTTCTTTTTCTCATCCTCTTCCGACAGTATCTTCGTCTCATGGTAGAACTTGTTGAACTCATTGGCAAGCTCGTAAATATATGCGCAGATCTTGTGCGGCGCAGTCTCCTCATAAACTGTATCGATCACATCATTGAACTTCAGCACCTGCAGCATCAGCGCTTTTTCATAAACGCTCTCCGCCGGAAGGATCTTCAGGCCTTCCAGGCTTCCGCCGTTCTCCTGATATTTATTCAGGATGGATTTGATCCTGACGATCGTATACAGGATATACGGACCGGTATTCCCCTCGAATGAAGTAAACCTGTCCACATCAAAAATATAGTCCTTCGACGCCTGGTTCGAGAGGTCGCCGTATTTGATCGCCGCAAGTCCCACGATCTCCGCCGTGCGCTTTGCCTCAGCTTCCTCGACCGTGCGGTTGTCCATAATCTTCTTATACATCTCTTCATCGATCTCGCGGATCAGATTCTCCAGGCGCATAACGCCGCCTTCCCTCGTCTTGAACGGCTTCCCGTCCTTTCCGTTCATAGTCCCGAATCCGAGGAAGGTCAGCTTCGTGTCTTCTCCCACGATCCCCGTCTTCTTCGCGCACCGGAACACCTGGATAAAGTGGAGCTCCTGGCGCTTGTCCACTACGTAAATGACCTCGTCCGGATGATAGTCCTGCTCGCGCTGCACAAGCGTGGCAAGGTCTGTCGTATCATACAGCGCCGCCCCGTCCGACTTCAGGATCATGCACGGCGGCACTTCCTTATTATCCGACTCTTCCTGGACGTCCACGACGAGAGCGCCGTTGTCATAGTGCGCGTAGCCTTCTTCCTTCAGCCTCTGCACCATATCCGGAATATATTTCTGGGCGTCCGCCTCGCCCTTCCACAGATCGAACTCCACGTTCAGCTTCTCATAATTCTTCTTCAGATCCGTCACAGACACATTCATGATGTGGTTCCAGACAGCGCGGTATCCCCGGTGCCCGTTCTGCAGAAGGTAGGTCGCATGCAGCGCTTCCTCCCTGTAATCCTCATGCTCCTTCGCATATGCGCTCGCTGTAGGATAGATCTCCTCCAGCTCGCCGATCGTAAACGGCGCTTCCTCCGGATACTCCCCGTCGAACTGCTCGTCAAAATACGGCAGCTCCGGTTTTCTCTTCCTGAGCTCCGTAATGATCAGTCCCATCTGGTATCCCCAGTCTCCCAGGTGGATATCGCCGATCACCTTGTTCCCCTTGAACCTGGCGATCCTCTTCACGCTTTCTCCGATGATCGCCGAGCGGAGATGCCCCACATGGAGCGGCTTCGCCACATTCGGCCCGCCGTAATCGATCATGATCGTCCTCGGCTCCCGCTCCGCTTCCACGCCCATCTTACTGTCGGCAGCCATCTCATTGAGATACTCTGCGGCATACGCAGGAGAGAGCTTAAGATTGATAAATCCGGGCTTCACCGCCTCTGCGCTCTCAAAGCATCCGCTGTCAGCGAGATGGGACACCACGTCCTCCGCAATCATAAACGGCGCCTTCCTGTAAGCCTTCGCCCCTGCCATCGCGCCGTTGCACTGATACTCGCACAGGTCCGGCCGGTTGGAGAGCGTCACCTTCGCAAGCTCCTCGCCATACCCCGCCGCGCGGAACGCAGCCTTCATTTCTATTGTGATCAAATCAAGTAATGTCTTCAATTTCTTCCACACTCCTTTATTCGTATTCTGTCAGTATATCATGTCTGAATGTCAACGGCAAGTTTTTACAATCGGCAAAAATCAAAATACAGTTATTGACAGGAATTGATCAAAGTGATTATTCTAAGATAGAAAAATGGAGATTCATAATCTCCGGCAGAAAGGAAATATATCATGAAAATAGGTTCACACGTAGGCATGAGCGGGAAAGAGATGCTCCTCGGCTCAGCCAGGGAAGCCGTCTCCTACGGCGCAGACACTTTTATGTTCTATACCGGCGCGCCGCAGAACACCCGCAGGAAGGAGATCAGTGAGCTGAACATTGCTCCCGCCTGGGAGTATATGAAGGCGCACGGGATCGACGAGATCATCGTCCACGCCCCATATATCATCAACCTCGGGAACTCCGTGAAGGCAGAGACCTTCTCTCTCGCCGTAGAATTTCTCGCCAAGGAGATCGACCGCACCATAAGCTGCGGGAGCCATGTCCTCATCCTTCACCCAGGCGCCCACGTCGGAGCGGGGACAGATGCCGGCACGGCACAGATCATCAAGGGACTGAATGAAGTCCTCTCATCCGACACGGACTGCTGCATCGCCCTTGAGACAATGGCGGGGAAAGGGTCCGAGATCGGCCACAGCTTCGAGGAGCTCGCCAGAATCTACGACGGCGTAGTCCGCAGCGATAAGCTCCGCGTCTGCTTCGATACCTGCCACACCAGCGACAGCGGCTACGATATCATCCGCCAATTCGACAGCGTCATAGAAGAGTTCGACCGCCTCATAGGGAAAGACCAGATCGCCGTATTTCATATAAACGACAGCAAGAATGCGCCCGGCGCGCGCAAGGACCGCCACGAAAACATCGGTTTCGGCCGGATCGGATTCGACGCGCTGGACTACATCGTCCACCACCCGGATTTTACCGACGTACCGAAAATCCTGGAGACGCCCTATATCCCTTCAGAAATCAATCCGAAAAAGTCTTATGCGCCGTACAAATATGAGATCGAGATGCTGAGAAACCGCGTCTTTGATCCCGGCATGAAAGAAAGGATCCTGCACGACAGCGAAAATCGCGGAAAAGCTTGACAGCCCACCCCTTTCAGTATACCATTGTATTATATAATTAATACAATAATTCGAATAGAAAATGAGGTGATTCGATGCCATGGAAGTTAGACAGCAGCCGTCCCATCTATCTTCAGCTGATGGAACGGATTCAGCATGACATCATTTCCGGAGTGTACCGTCCCGGAGATAAGATCCCGTCCGTCCGCGATCTGGCGCTGGAAGCGTCAGTAAACCCGAACACGATGCAGAAAGCGCTCTCCGAGCTCGAACGAAGCGGTCTCGTATATTCACAGAGGACAAGCGGGCGTTTTATCACAGAGGATGAAAAGATGCTTAAAAAAATGAAGATGGATCTGGCTGCAGAACATATTCAGCAGTTCTTTGAGCAGATGCACCATCTCGGCTTCAGCGACGAAGAAGCGCTTGACCTGATCCGTGAGACACTAAGGAGGAAAAACAATGAGCCCGATTCTTGAATGCCGGAACCTGACAAAAAAATATGGCGGCAGTTATGCGCTTTCCGGACTAAACCTTACCCTGGAGCGGGGAGAGATCATCGGTCTGCTCGGTCCCAATGGGAGCGGGAAAAGCTCGCTGATCAAGCTTGCCGCCGGAGTGCTGCAGCCCACCGCCGGCGAGATCCTGCTGAGTGGGAAGGCGCCCGGCGCAGAGACCAAACGTTTTGTCTCCTATCTGCCGGACCGCAGTTATCTCGGACGCCAGATGCGCGTGAGCGAAGCGGTCGATTACTACAACACATTTTACGATAATTTCCGCCCTGAACGCGCATCCGGTATGCTGGATTCCCTGGAGATTGACCGCCGGGCAAGACTTTCGTCCCTCTCAAAGGGCACTCTTGAAAAGGTGCAGCTCATCCTTGTCATGAGCCGGGATGCAGACCTGTATCTTCTGGACGAGCCAATCGGCGGTGTGGATCCTGCAGCCCGGGACTATATCCTTCAGACAATACTGACCAACTATAATGAAAACGCCACAGTGCTGCTCTCCACTCATCTGATCTCAGATATTGAGAACATCCTGGACCGCGTGCTTTTTCTCCGCGGCGGGCAGCTCGCCCTCAACGCTTCCGTAGATGAAATACGGACAGAATATGGAAAGTCTGTGGACACTTTGTTCCGGGAGGTATTTAAATGTTAAGGAAATTGATCAAATTCGATTTAAAAAGCGGAGCGAGGATCTTTCTCCTCCTCCACGGCATCCTGCTCGCCGTCGGCCTGAGCGGCAGGCTGCTCTTCATGAATCATCTTGACTTCAGCGAGGCGACTCCGGCGCTCGTGTCATCCATTGTGCTCTTTGCCTCTCTGACACTCTTTCTGCTGATGGCAGTATGCTTCTGCACGTGGCTGCTCATCGCCGTCCGTTTCTACCGGAACCTCTTCACAGGAGAGGGATATCTGACATGGACGCTCCCGGCGTCCGCCGTGGAACACCTGTGGGCAAAGATCATTTCCGGTATCATCTGGTATACGCTCGACTGCCTTGTTGTAGCCGCAGTAATACTGATGCTTGTAACCGGGCAAAATGTCACCGATGCCTACAGCGTGATCGCGCCCGAGGTCACCGCCGAGCTCGGGATGCCGCTGAGTACCTTCGGACTTTATCTTTTCATTGTTATGATAATTTCCTGTTTCAGCAGTGTGATCATGACTTATTTCTGCATCGCAGTCGGCCAGCTTTTCCCGGCGCACCGGGTACTCTGCGCGATCGCGGCATATTTTATAAGCGGGCTCATCATTCAGGCTGTCTCGATGGGGCTGATGCTCCTGCTAAAGCTGTTCCCCGGTATCAACCTCTCTATCCTGAACGGAGAGCAGCTGGCACAGTATATGTTCTCAGCGATCACTCTCAGCATAGCCATCATGTTCGCTGTATCAGCAGCAGAGTACGCTGCAGTGCACTATATCATGAAGAAAAAGATCAATCTGCTGTAGATGTGTGGGATTCGTCCGGCATGATATCTCTCCATAATATGTCTCCGAATCTCCGCGCATCCCGCAGAGCGCTTCGTTTGACAGCGAACGAATTTTCTTCCATACAAAACGGCAGGCGCCCGGAACATTCCATTCCAGGCGCCTGCCGCTTTTTTCAAAGCGTCTGAGCGGAGTCGAACCGCCGCACATGCCTCCGGAGGGCATCGCTCTATCCACTGAGCTACAGACGCATTCCGGTCATCTCAGGGAAAGGCTGAAGCCTTCCCCTTTCAACGACCTTAATTATCCTAGCACATATTTTCCAAAATGTAAAGAGCAAAAATAAACCGCGTGCACAGCGGCAGGACCGGGATTCGTCAGCGGAAATGCCGCCTGCCGGAGACGCCGCCGGGAACGGACAGCGATTTCCTTTTTCCGCGCCGTGTCAACGCCGCTATCACCAGGAGCAGTGAGCATGCCGCAAGGAGAACAGCTGCCCCCTGCGGTCCTGACTCATCCCCGGTCAGCACCGCCCGCTCTGTCTTCTTCATATTTTCTACCGTGATCACGGCGCGTTCCTTGCCATCGATACGGCCGCTCTCATCCACCGTCACACTGAAGACTCTGACGTCCGCCAGATATCCCTCCGGCGCTCTCGTCTCCTGCACATAATACTCTCCCGGAAGCAGTCCTCGGATCTCGATCCTCCCGTTCTCATCCGTCGTGTAAGACTCGCAGAACTCATCAGCTCCTCCGCTCTTTGTCCTCACAGTAAACTCCGCTCCTTCCAGCCGTTTCTGCGAACCGCTCTCCTTCTTGTCGATAAGCAGCACAGTCGGCGTATTGGAGATTTCTACAGTCTCCGTCACCACAGGTGTCATTTGATCTTTATATACGAGCTCCGCTTCATAGACCTCAGAGCTTCTCACATAACCAGGCGTCTGAGCCGTCTCTTTGATCTCATATTTTCCGAGGAAAAGCTCCTCCGACTGCGCCTTTCCATCTTCTCCCGTAGTCATAGTTCCCGCCGTCTCTCCCGCGCTGAGGATAATCGTCCCATCCGAACCAGTGATGTCCTCCCCCGCCCGGATCTCAAACACAGTCCCGGCGATCGGTTCCCCCGTCTCCGCATCCGTCTTTTCGACGCAGATCCTCCCCTTCGCAGGCAGGTCCGAGAATACCACGGTAAACGGCTCTTCCCAGTCATGTCCTTCCGTCACCGTAAATTCCAGGAGACCGTCTTCCAAAAGATAGCCGTATGGAGCCTCCGCCTCCTGGAAATAATAGGTTCCCGGCGGCAGCTTTTCCGGCAGAACGAAGCTGCCGCTCTCGTCCGTATAGAAAATCTCGCGTTCCTCTCCCTCCGGATAGCGCACTCCCATGACGACAGGCTCCTTTTCGGCGTCAAGCAGCCGGAAACCCGCGCCGGACAGCGGTATCGTCCTTCCCGTCTCCGCATCCGCCTTGACCAGCCTGACAGGGGACAGGATTTCTCTGTTTTCAAGAATATAATACAATGTCCTTCCCTCCTCAGAAATCGTGACTTCAAAATCCCCGATCGGTTCAAGCCCTTCCGGAGTCTCCGTCTCACTGACCACATAAGTGTCGAAGACAAGACCTCCCCGCGAACCGTCCCCTCCGGCTGTGGAAGCATATCCGTTTTCATCCGTCGTGATCCGGATCTGTTCTCCTGTCGTTTTGGAAGTAACTGTAAAGACAATCCCCTCAAGAGGCGTCTTCTGATCCTCCCCATCATTCTCACTGCCGAGGAATTTCACAATCTGCAGATCGCCCCTTATCACCTGTTCGGGAACCTCAGGCGCCTGATACACCGTATCCTCCGCTCCATCCCCGGACGGTGTGATCCGTCTGACAAACACCTCTTCATTCAGCAGATATCCCTCCGGCGCTTTCGTTTCCCTGATAACAGCCGTTCCCAGAGGCAGGGTGATCTCTCCGGCAGAATTTCTAAAGAACTCATCCCCGCTCACCTTCGCCTCCTCCGTAAGAAGCAGCTTTCCACTGTCGTCTGTCCTGAGGATCCAGCTCTTCCGGGCGTCAGCCCCTGCCGCTGCCGGATCTGATTCATAGTATCCCGCATACCATTTCACTTCAAACTCCGCTCCGGCAAGGCTCCCGCTTCCCTGCGCCGACTGCCCGCCGGTCTCTCCGTCCGTTTTGACCAGGATCACTTCAAGAGGGTGGTTCTGCGCCTGATCGGCGCACCGGTACCTGCAGGTCTCCCCTTCCCCCACTGTAACTGTATATCGGTTTTGATCCAGGGCGAATCCTTCCGGACTCTTTATTTCTGCGATTTCGTAGGTCCCTATCGGCAGCTCTTCGATCCTGCCGTACCCGTTCCCGTCTGTCGTAATCTCATAAAGCGGCGTCTGCGCTCCCGGGCTGTACACTCCGAACACCGCTCCCTCAAGCGAATAACAGGGATTGCCTTCCGTCCAGTCCGGACGGTCAGACTCTTTATAAATCTCCAGCGTACCGGTTCTGTCTTTTCCACTTCCTCCCATTGCCTGTCCGCTCCCTGTCCCGAACACGAATGCGCAGAATGCTTCCGGCGGTTCCGGCATGCTCAGTATCTGCCCTATGTGCTTCAGCAGAACCTGTGCCTCACTGTCCGTCAGCCCGGTGAACGCGTCCGGCGACCCGCTGTAGAGATAGGAAAGAATACAGTGGCTCATGCAGTATTCCATATTCTCATTATATCCTTCCCCGCTCCACAGATATCCGTGTTTTTCGACATACGCGCTGTGCCCCGGGCCTCCGTAAGCATAATACAGACCTTTTCTCAGTTCTCCCGTCTCCAGCTGTTCTGCTTCATAGCTTCCGGACTCCGGCGTTTCTTTGAGAGGTTCAAGACAGTACGCCGGCTTTCCTTCCACGCTGAAGCGGTTCGTACTGTATGTCCCGTAGTAGACCTTTTCCCCCACTGTCAGATGCACGGTTTCTGTATCGTTGACATTTACCGTCGTCAGCACTGCCGCTTCTTCTCCTGACAAACTGCTTTCTTCCGCTCTCACAGGCATAGAGCCGGGGACAGCATGCGAAACCACGCTGACCAGGATACAGCAAAGAGCAAATATCGCAAAAACTCGTTTCATCTGCCTCCCTCCTTCCCGGTCCCTTCTGCGCCGTTCACCAGGAGGCGTCCTTCCCCGCAGTTATAGTAATAAATATGGTCGCTCAAAACCTCTTCCGGCGCCACCTGGGTTGCGTTGATCTCCCGCACCATCTCTTCCAGCTCTCCGCTGTCAAATCCTCCGTCGTCAGGGACGATCATAACCTCATGGACACTGCTCGGCAGAACATAGTAATCCGCCCCAAGCGCCCTGCCTATCATCTCAGGGATATGCGGATAAGCGATGCATGCGGCGCCGTAGCTGCGTATCTTGTTCGTAAGGACATACATCCTGTCATGTTCCCCGCAGCTCTCTTCCAGAATATTTTCCCCGGCGCAGCAGCTTTCTTCCAGGCTGCTCACGATCTCGTTCAGCGCATAGCGCATGGTAAACAGCTCCGCCGGCAGAATCCGCTTCACATTCTCCGCCGCGGTTTCCCACAGTGTCTCAGCATCGACGCCCCACTGCCTTATATGATTTTCACAGATTGTCATCATCGCCATCCCCTCTCGTTTGACCTCGAGGAGAACATAGAACACCACTGCCAGGTCCAGCACCTCTCTGTGAGGCACCGACTCCAGGAACTCCCGGTTTTTCTCCCTGTTGACCAACTTGAATACGATCCTGTCCTTTACCCCTTCATAGCTCAAGATCTTCCTGTAATCCCAGGATTCTTCCTTCCGGATGCTCTCATAAAACGAATGGATGTCATCCACAATCTCTTCCAGTCCCTCTCCATTCTGATAACACTGATAATACTCTTCCAGATAGATCGTCGGCGAGATATTCACTCCCGGCGTCTCCATAACTATTCCCTGCCTCTCTCTGCCATTGTTCTTCACAGCCGTATAGGCAGATACTTTCACACCTTCTTTCACCTTCAGACTCATGTTTTTCTCTACCGCGCATACAAATTCCGTATAATTCATCTTTCTCCTTTCCTGCTGCGGTTCGTATATTCTAAATGAGAAAACCGGTACGAAGTGTACCATTCGAAAAAAATAAATTGAAATAGAACAATATTATGTGCTCTTCATTATATCTGAACAGCCCTCAAATGACAATTGTAAATGTTGGACAAATCATATCTCAAAAAATTGTATGATTTTTCAAAAGACTCTGACTGCAGATCGTGTAAAACAAAAGAAACCGCGGACAAACCTGTCCGCGGCAGAAACTTTTCAGGATTAAACTCTTGACAGATACTCGCCTGTACGTGTATCAATCTTGAGGACATCGCCCACCTCAACAAACAGCGGAACCATAACCGTAGCGCCTGTCTCGACAATCGCCGGCTTTGTAGCGCCCTGCGCTGTGTCTCCTTTGAAGCCCGGCTCCGTCTCTGTGATAGCCAGTTCTACGAACAGCGGCGGCTCGACAGAGAACACATTGCCCTTGTGAGAGCAGATCTTTACAGTCTCATTCTCTTTTACAAACTTCAGCGCGTCGCCGACTACATCTGAGTTGAGCGCGATCTGGTCGTATGTCTCGACATCCATGAAGTTATACAGATCTCCATCCTGATACAGATACTGCATATCTTTTCTGTCGATATGAGCATTCTCAAACTTCTCCGTCGGACGGAATGTCTTCTCGACAACTCCTCCGCTGATAATATTTTTTAATTTTGTTCTGACAAAAGCCGCGCCTTTTCCCGGCTTAACATGCTGGAACTCCAGGATCTGAAAAATATTCCCATCAATCTCAATGGTAAGTCCGTTCTTAAAATCTCCTGCTGATACCATTTATAATCCTCCTTCAAACCTGCGCCTTATAGACGCTCCACATATTTCATTTTATAATATAATTCCACTTTTTTCAATCTTTTTTTATCCGCGCGCCGTCTCTTTCTGTCGGGCCCGTCACTTCTCCCTGCTCTTTTTGTAAAAATAAAGCACGATCTTCTCCAGGCGCCGCTTCAGCACGATCTGAATCTCTTCCTTCGGATGTATCGGCTTTACAAGGATATTGTGTATTCCCGCGCGCTTCGCCCCCCACACATCGGTAAAAAGCTGGTCGCCGACAAACACGGTATTCGACTTATCCGTGCCCATAATCTCCATGGCCCGGACATAGTTCTTCACCGACGGCTTGTGTGCGTTGAAGATATAATTCGTCCCGATCTCGCGATTGAACATCTTGACGCGCGGCTCCTGGTTATTGGAGATGAGGCACGAAGAAAAACCGATCTCCCCAAGACGCTTAAACAGCTCTTTCGCCCGGCGGTCCGCCGGCGCGCCGTGAGGGACAAGCGTGTTGTCAATATCAAAGATCACGCCGCGGTATCCTTTTTCATACAGTTTCTCAAAGGGGATGACATATGTGGATGCCACATATTCATCCGGAAAAAATCTTTCAAACATCAGCGCCCATCCAATTCCATCAATTTCGTGATCAGCTCCTCGCTGATCTGCAGGATTGTCTTGTTATCTGTCTGAATCACTACATCCGCAGCCGCCTCATACTTCTCGCGCCGCTTCTCCATCATATCCGCAATGAAGTCAACATTTTTGTTGCCGTTGAGGATCGGCCTCTCATCACTGTCCTTCACTCTCTCATAGATCGTCTCCGGACTTGCAGTAAGGAGAACCACCCTTCCGTTCTTCTTCATCTCCACCACATTTTCCGCGCGCAGCGCAGCTCCGCCGCCGCAGGAGATGACACAGTTCTTTCCGGTCTGAAGCTCTCTCAGCAGTTTTGTCTCAAGGTTCCGGAAATATTCTTCACCATAGGTGGCAAAAATATCAGGAATGCTCATCTGCTCTCTCTCTGAGATCTCCTGATCCATCTCAACAAGCCTCATGTCGAACATCGTGCTCAGATAATCGGATATTGTCGTTTTCCCCGCGCCCATAAATCCGATCAGCACAATATTGTAAGAGAAAAGCTTCCTCGCCTGGATGCGCTTGCTGTTCCTCAGTATCCGCTTGAAAACATCCTGTATCTCTTCTCTGTATTTATTATCCTTCAGTTTTTCATTCAGCCTGCGCTCCTGCTTTGCCTCCTGCTGAGGCTGAAGGATCGGCATGCCGTAGGTTTCTTTATATGCCATGATCTTCTCGATAATAGCATTTCTCTCTACGAGAGCGTCAATAATCTTGTCATCGCAGATGGCAAGCTGCTCCCGGTACATTTCCAGATCGTTCATCTTTACCCTCCATACTATCCTATCAACACAATATTTAGTATTATAGCAATTTTCTATACCGATAGCAAGAAGGAAATTTGACGGAACCCTCCGGCGCCTCACTCCGCCTCCTCCGCGCTCCTCTCCATGGCTCTCCCTACATTTTCCTTAAATTCTATCCACTTGTCCTCATGCTCAACGAAATACCTGGGACAGTTCTTTCCCGTCACATCATAATGCCGTATCACATCATCCTGCGTCAGGCCGAACTTTTCACAGAGCCACGCAGTCAGCTGTACCAAAGAGCGGTACGTCTCGTCCGTAAACGCGCCGCTGTCGTCCGGATGGCAGCACTCTATGGAGACGGTATCCATATTTCTCTCATTGGAGGCATATGCAACCTCCCATGTGGGGACACACTGTATGATCTCTCCGTCCAGCCCGATGACAAAATTGCTGCTCGCCTCTGTTTCCTGTGTGTATTGAAGACTGTTGAAATAGTCCCTGTTCTCCTGAGCCGTGCTTCCGGGATTCGCCGTATAGTGGATCACAACCCCAGTAATCGTGTCTGTATTGATTCCGGGTCTGGAATACGCATTCACATCCAGAAGCTGTACGTCGATCGCAGGCTCCGATGCATCCACATTTAAGTTCCTCCTGCCGGCTGATACGCAGGATCTCACGGCCATCATGGCCGTCAGCACGGCGAGGACGGCAAGCCCCGCCCTCACACGTGTATTGTTCAGTCTGAATGTTTTCTTTTTCTGTCTTCTGTTTCTATTATTCCGCATCATCTGTATCCCCAATCCCCTTCAGGACTCCGGCGTGCCTCCGCTGCGGGCCGCCCATCACTCAGCCGCCGTTCTCCTATTCTTCTTTTTATAATAGCACACATTTTCTAAGGGATTGTGAACTGTTTCTTATGAATTTATAAAGGGCGCGGAACCGGAGCGCATCAGCGCGGCGAGTGCGCATATAGGCGGCGGTTAAGTGTAAACAGTAACAAGGGCGCCGTTTCCCGCGGCGCCTCTGCGCCGCAGGAACAGCGCCCTTTCTTCTCTGTTCCCTGCAAATGTATCCTTTTATTCGTCAACGCTGTAGTTCGGAGCTTCCTTCGTGATATGGATGTCATGCGGATGGCTCTCTTTCAGAGAAGCCGCCGAAATCTTGATGAAGCGTCCGTTCTGCTGCAGCTCTTTTACTGTACTCGTTCCGCAGTATCCCATACCGGAGCGGAGTCCGCCCATGAGCTGGAATACGGTATCTTCAACCGTTCCCTTGTAGGCAACGCGTCCTTCCACACCTTCCGGCACCAGCTTCTTGGCATTCTCCTGGAAGTAACGGTCCTTGCTTCCGTTCTCCATAGCTGCGATGGATCC
>CALWQS010000043.1 GCA_944383745.1 uncultured Mediterraneibacter sp.
ACCTGTCGGACCGATGGGACCTGTTGCTCCTGTGGGTCCGGTCGGACCGCTGGAACCCGTTGCTCCCGTCGGACCGGTAGGACCGCTGGGACCTGTTGCTCCTGTGGGTCCGGCAGGACCGCTGGGACCTGTTGCTCCTGTGGGTCCGGTCGGACCGCTGGGACCTGTTGCTCCTGTGGGTCCGGTCGGACCGGTTGCCCCTCCAGCGGAACCGGTGGCTCCGGTCGGACCAGTTGGTCCGGTTGCCCCGGTAGGGCCGATCGGTCCCATAGGTCCCATCTTCCCTCTCGGACCTCTCGGTCCGCAGGGATTCGGACACCCCGGACAGCTCAATGACTGGGCGCAGATCTCTCCTTCCTGTTCTTCCGGCTTTTTTCTGTCTTTAAACCACAGCATATCTGTGTCTCCTTGTTTCTATTTTCTCTATTACTATATGACACAATTTTCTTTTTGCCTGTTCTTTCTATTTCTCTGTGTTTCCGGCTCTGTGCCGCACTGACTCACTCTGCCGCTGCGCTGTGAAATACTCCTTATTTTTCAGATAATATTCGGAGTCCGGCCTGTACCTTCCTGCAAGTTCATTATACTTTTCCGCCATTTTCCTGTTTCCGAGCCGGTCATAGCATACACACAGGGAGACTGCCGGGAGAAATCCATAGCACTCTTCCTGGATAAATGCTCCAGACGTCTGGTCTTTCTTTGCACCGAGCGCCTGGCCGTACCAGTAGACTGCCTGCTCATACTGCTCCCGATCCTGAAAATGCCTCCCGAGGCTGCAGCAGGTCTCGCCTCTCGGCACATCGTACTCCAGGGCTCTCAGGAGTGCTTTCAGCGCTCCGCTGTCATCTCCAATCCCGTACAGGCATCCGGCGAGCTGCCTTGTCGCGTCAATCTTGTTTTCCACCCATCCGTCCGGTCTGTCCAGAAACTGTTCCAGTACTTTTCTGCCTTTTTCGTACTTCCTGTGAAAATATAACTCTCTTCCATAATAATACAGCGCACGGCTGTCGAATCCTTCCCCGGTTTCCTCCATCGTTTCATAGATCCGCAGATTCCGCCTGCTGTCCCCTGCCTTCTGTTTCCGGTGTTCCACAAGGATATCCGCATAGCAGAGCTTTCCGGAGGGCGGGATCACCTCATGGACTCTTCCGCAGAAACGGAACCCCCTATAGTTTTTCACAATTCTTTCTCTATAGTAGGAAAAGTCAGGCTCTCCGGAAGGCTCAAATGCCGCAGCGTAGGGCATCAGGACCATATCCACGTCCGATTCCAGAGATTCCTTGAGTCCGAGCAGCTTTTTCCTGTTCTTTTCCGAAATCACATCATCCGCGTCCAGCCACATCAGATACTCCATCGTCCCCTTCCCCAGCGCAAAATTCCTCGCTGCGGAAAAATCATCCCTCCAGGGGAAATCATAGATTTTTTCGGTATAGTTCCGCGCGGTCTCCTTTGTTCTGTCCTCTGACCCCGTATCCACAATAATGATTTCATCCGCAGCATCTTTCACACTGTCCAGGCATCTGCCAAGCACGTCTTCCTCATTTCTCACGATCATACACAGGCTGAGAGTAATCATATTGTCATCTCCTTCCCCTTTATCCTATGGAACAGGAAATGGTTTGGGAACCCGGAAGCTCACAGAACAGAGATGTATGATACTACGTTCGGGCGCTTTGCAAGCTGCCTCACACCCTCCCGCAGGATGATTTTTTTGTATATTCATTCATATTTATGCATGTTTTATACATATTTTATGCATTTTATGCACAATTTGTTTTTTTATAAATTTTCTCTTGCATAATTATAAAATGTAGTGTATAGTATGTTGTAGCTCAGACGAGTCATAGAAAAAACGCTGAAAAACGCCTGCTTACAGCCGGTGGAAAAGCGAATAAAAATACATTCAGGAGGCTTTATTAAATGAGTAAAGAGAAAGTAGTTTTAGCATATTCAGGCGGACTCGACACCACAGCGATCATTCCGTGGCTGAAAGAGACATTCGGTTATGACGTGATCTGCTGCTGCATCGACTGCGGACAGGGTGAAGAGCTGGATGGTCTCGACGAGAGGGCAAAGCTCTCCGGCGCTTCCAAGTTATATATTGAAAATATCGTGGATGAATTTGCAGAGGATTTCATCATGCCGTGTGTGAAGGCAGGGGCGGTCTATGAGAACCAGTATCTTCTCGGGACATCCATGGCGCGCCCGGCGATCGCAAAGAAGCTTGTTGAGATCGCGCGCAAGGAAGGCGCTGTCGCAATCTGCCACGGCGCTACAGGAAAAGGAAACGACCAGATCCGTTTTGAGCTCGGCATCAAGGCTCTCGCTCCGGACATCAAGATCATCGCACCCTGGCGTATGACAGACCTCTGGACGATGCAGTCCCGCGAGGATGAGATCGAATACTGCAAGAAGCACGGCATCGATCTTCCTTTTGACACGAAGCACAGCTACAGCCGCGACCGCAACCTGTGGCACATCAGCCACGAAGGTCTCGAGCTGGAAGATCCGTCTGTTGAGCCGAATTATGACGACCTGCTCGTCCTCAGCGTTGCTCCGGAGAAAGCTCCGGACGAACCGGAATATGTGACAATGACATTTGAAGCCGGCGTTCCGAAGACGATCAACGGCAAAGCCATGAAGGTTGCCGATATCATTACAGAGCTGAACAAGCTTGGCGGAAAGCACGGCATCGGTATTATTGATATCGTAGAGAACCGCGTTGTCGGCATGAAGTCCCGCGGCGTATATGAGACGCCGGGCGGAACGATCCTGATGGCGGCCCATCAGCAGCTCGAGGAGCTGATTCTTGACCGCGCTACCTACGAAGTGAAAAAAGAGATGGGCAATAAGCTCGCCCAGGTTGTATACGAGGGCAAATGGTTTACACCGCTCTGCGAGGCAATCCGTGCATTCGTTGACGTGACACAGCAGTATGTGACAGGCGAAGTAAAGTTCAAGCTGTACAAAGGCAATATCATCAAAGCCGGAGAGACATCCCCGTACTCACTGTACAGCGAGTCACTGGCAAGCTTCACAACAGGCGATATGTACGACCACCACGACGCAGACGGCTTCATCACACTGTTCGGGCTGCCGCTGAAAGTCCGCGCGATGAAGATGCAGGAACTGGCAAAAGAGAATCAGAAATAATCAATTGGGGACGTAGTCAAATTCAATTTGACTACGTCCCCAATTGCATTTCACTGTGTCCCAAATTGCATTTTGCTATGTCCCAAAATGCTCCTCGCAGCGCTTTATTATCTCCTGAAATTCCTCATTCTCCCACAGAAATGAATATTCCTCATTCGTCTTCATCTCTGCCAGAAGACCGGGAAGTATCTTCTCCGCATAGACTTCCAGCGCTTTCTCATACTTCTCCCTCTCTTTTCTTCCATAGAGATGGCAGTAAAGCACGGGCTGACGCGCATGCCGGGACTCGCTCAGCATTTTCAGCATTTCCCGGATGTACATGACGCTCTTTTCAGCATCCTTCCTTTTCACCGCCAGCTCCATAGGCAGGATCAGGGGGCTGTATCCCCACTGTTCAAACAAGACGGCGCTCTGTCGGCCGACAGATGCGATTTTTTCCGCACGCTCTGAATCTTCTTCTCTGCTGGCGATCTCCAGGAGCATGGAAAGGATCGGATAAAGTCTCGCGCTGGTCAGTTCCATCAGCATCCGTTCCAAAAGTACCGATGCTTCGTCGTTCTTCTCCTGTTTCAGAAGCAGCCTTGCCCGCAGCATCTCTTTGTCAGCTCTCTGCTCCGGCAGGGAATCCAGCAGCTCCTGCGCTTTTTCATATTCATTGTTCTGTATATAGTTCCCTGCAAGCATGTATGCGGCAGAATCTTTCAGGCGCTCGTCCCCGATGCATTCCAGCACACGTTCATACCAGGAATAAATCTTTGTTTTATACTCTTCTGAGCTGCTCCAGTCGCCGGACATTATCGTCAGCCCCTGCATCGTCGCTGCCAGCCTGTAGATCAGTTTCCCGCAGTTCGGGTACTCCCTCAATTTCTGCTCTGCTGCTTCAAACGCCGCATCCGCGCCATCCGCTTCCATGATCTCCGCAATCTCACTGCAGATCCGGACGGCTTCCTCGTCTGTGACCTCTTCCTGGAAGCACAGAAGCGTATTGACATCCGTATTCAAAAGCCGCGCCAGGGCAGGAAGTATCGTAATATCTGGATATGTGCCGCCCCGCTCCCACTTGTTGACCGCAGGAGCAGATACTCCAAGCCGATGCGCCACCTGCTCCTGGGTCAGTTCCAATTCTTTTCTTTTTTCACGTATTACTTCACCGATTGTCATGTCCTTCTCCTCCTGCTCCTGTTCTTGACAATGTAAAAATGAGCTTCCATTTCCTACATTATAGCAGTACAGGAAGTTCCTCTCAACTGAGCCGTTTTCACAGATCACAGGCGAAAAATTAACCGGCAGTTAATCTGACGCCTCTGCAGTAACTGCCGATTTTCCTGACTCTGCAATATTTTTTCCCGACGCCGCGCAGCTTCCGGTTCCCCAGTGGCAGTCATATCAGAATACTGCTGCGGCTAGATGCCGTCTATCTCACACTGCCGCATATCCGCACTCAGCCCGCTGTGTACGCCCACAGATTATTGATCTGAGGCTCCAGCCGGTCGTACTCCCACAGCATTTCACTGCGCACCCTGCTGTTTGGGTCGTTCACCCGGATCTTTCCATCCTCCGTGCCCGCAAGGACAATGAAATGTCCCGTGGACGTAAAATCTCCCGGCCGCACGCTGCAGATAATCGGATGGCCGCTCTCCAGCTCTGAGAAAACAGTCTCCCTGCTCAGCCCGATCTCCTGTCCGAAAACGCCGAATGCCGCGGCGCCTTCCGTCATCAGTGCCCAGCTCGTCCCTGCTTCGCCCTCATAGTACCCCTGTGCTGCTGCGTACTGCGCGACTCTGGCCGGCGTGATGCCCGCATCTCCCGTAAGCCCTGCCGCCGCCATGGCAAGCGCTGTTGGACCGCAGCCGTTTATGGCGATCAGATTGTCTCCATAGACCGTATAGCCCCACCGCTCGTCCCATTGGAGAAGAAGCGGGATTCCGCCGGTCAGCTCACCGATGCTCTCCGCCGGAGCCAGATCCTTCTTCTGCGGATAGTCCAGCACAAAGTCTGCCGTCTCCTCGTTATTGGCAAGCAGCTCAAGCAGGTCGTCCGGATACTGGTCCGCATGATCCAGGATCGTTCTTACCGTCTCACTGCTCTTCGCCATCTTCTCGAGCCTGCGGCGAGCATCTCCGCCTTTGACATATTTCCGCGCTTCCCCGCCCGGCATACCGGCTGTGCCGCTCCACACGATCCCATCCTCTGTCAGGACAAAATAATCTCCGATAAAACTTATTCCTCTGTTCATCAGAAAAGCAAATATGGCGATTCCCGCCGTCAGTTTTAGAAATCTTCTAAAACGCCTTCTCTTCTTTCTTTTCTTCCTTCTTCTATGCGGATACTGTTCCTGCCAGTCTGACATTTTCATACGCCTCCTTCACTACAGGACAATTTTATACCCGGATGATTTGGAAATTTTTAAACAAATCCCTAAGATTTCCTTAACTCTTCTCAAACAGGCTGCTTTTCCGCCAGGTGCTGCAGCCGTTTTCCAGGTGGGGAACTGCCCTGCGGCATCGCAAACCGGCTGATATCTTCGCGATACCTTCGGAAGCTGCCGCTTGAAAAAATCAGGAAATGAGATTATACTTGTCTCGTGTTCTTCGACGGCCGGGGTTCTGTCCCCGACCTTATTCTTTTCTGCGAAGGACACGGATTGGAGACTTGATTATGGAAATACAGGAATTTTTAGAAGGAAAATCATTTCACTCATATGAGTATTTCGGCGCCCACCCGCAGAACGGCGGCACCCTGTTCCGCACCTATGCCCCCAATGCATGGAAGGCGGGGGTCTGCGGGGACTTCAGCGGCTGGGACATCGTAGAACTGATGAAGGTGCACGACTGCGGCGTCTATGAAGCTTTCATCCCGGGCGCCTGCCCGGGCATGAAATATACGTACCGCATCTATGATAAAAAAGGAAACATGTACGAGCACTGTGATCCCTACGGCGCCGGGATGGAGTACCGTCCCTTCTACGCGTCGATTATCCGGGACCTGGACCGCTATCGGTTCAACGATTGGACCTGGATGCAGAACAGGACAGACTGCCTGGAGCGGCCGCTCAACATCTATGAGGTCCACGCGGGCTCCTGGAAGAAGGACAGCTCCGGACACACCTCCTATCTCTATCTGGCAGACACCCTGATCCCCTATGTGAAGGACTGCGGATATAATTATGTAGAATTTCTTCCTCTCACAGAGTATCCCTGCGATGAATCCTGGGGCTATCAGGCGTCCTGCTTCTACAGCCCCACATCCCGCTATGGATCGGCAGATGAGCTGATGCAGATGGTGGACCGTTTTCACCAGAACGGGATCGGAGTCATCCTGGACATTGTTCCGGGCCATTTCGCCGTGGACTCTTTCGGGCTGAAATGCTATGACGGCACCTGTGTCTATGAATATCCCTTCCCCGACGTCCAGTACAATGAGTGGGGAAGCCTGAATTTCAATCTCAGCCGCGGGGATGTCCGCAGCTTTCTTTTCTCCGCGGCGAACTACTGGATTGAGCGCTTTCATTTTGACGGGCTGCGGGTGGACTCGGTAAGCAACATCCTCTACTGGCAGGGCGACCGGAGCCGCGGCGTCAACCAGAACGGAGTCGAATTTCTGCGTCTGATGAACCGGGGGCTCAAGGCGCTCCACCCGGATATCCTCACCGCGGCAGAAGATTCCACCGAGTTTCCCCAGGTGACGGGAAACCCGGCATACGGCGGCCTGGGCTTTGACTATAAATGGGATATGGGCTGGATGCACGACACGCTGGAGTACATGCAGATGGAGCCTTATCTCCGCAGTCCCTCCTCGAATAAGCTCAGCTTCTCCATGTGGTATTTCCAGAGCGAGCGCTTCCTGCTCCCCCTGTCCCACGACGAAGTGGTGCACGGCAAAGCGACGATCCTCCAGAAAATGAACGGCGCCTATGAGGCCAAATTCCCCCAGGCGAAAGTGCTCTACACTTATATGTACCTTCATCCCGGAAAGAAGCTTAACTTCATGGGAAATGAGATCGGACAGTTCCGCGAGTGGTCTGAAAAGGAGCAGGAGGACTGGGAGCTTCTCTCCTACCCTGCGCACCGGCAGTTCCACGACTATATCCGCGCCTTGAACCACCTGTATCTTCAGTTCCCGCAGCTTCACTACGATTACGGGTTCGGGAACTTTGAGTGGGCGGACTTAAACACGAGCGGGCGCGCTGTCTTCTCAATCCGCAGAAAAACTGCAGACGCAGAGCTTCTCGCCATTCTCCACTTTGACTGCGATCCGGCGGCGCCCTACCGCGTGTCTCTTCCGCCTTTTTGCGAGCTGAAGCTCCTTCTGCACAGCGGTCAGAAGTGTTTTGGAGGCGCAGTGGAGGAACCGGGACACACCTTTCAGGTCCTTACAGACGAAGAAGCGCCGGAGAACCGGCTGCTGGAGATCATGCTGGGGCCTTACGACTGCCTGGTCTTCTATCTCCAGTATGCAGACAGGGAAGGCGCCTCATAAAGGCGGCTTCCCTGTCCTGTCTTATGAGCAGCGTACTTCCTTCTGCTGAGATCCGGCTGCTCTGTCTCCGGCATTCCTTCTCTATCCTGAGGTCGGAAACGGAATTTCCAGCATCCTTCTCAGATTGCCTGAAAGAATCTTGTCAATCTGCCGGGGTGTGATCCCGGCTCTTCCCATTGCCTCCCATACAATTTCCATATCCTGCACTCCCCGGATTCCCTCGGGCAGCGCCTCCGTTTCGAATCCGTCGAAGTCTGTTCCCAGACAGACTGCATCCTCCCCCGCCTTGTCGATCATATGCAGCGCATGGCGGGCGACATCCTCCGGCCTGGCTCTCCGGTTCCCGCTGAGGAATGCGGAGTAAAAGTTCAGCCCTGCCACGCCGCCCTTCTCCCCCAGCGCGTGCAGCATCTCATCCGTCAGATTCCTGGGATGGCCGCAGAGTGCCCGGCAGTTCGAGTGGGACGCTGCAATGGGCGCCCGGCTGCATTGGATACAGTCCCAGAATCCGCCGTCCGACAGATGGGATACATCGATCAGCATGCCATATTCATTCATCCGCTCCACAATTTCTCTTCCGAAAGAGGTCAGCCCTCTCTCCATTACCTTCCTCTCCCGGCTGTTCGGGCTTCCGATTCCATTCTCATAATTCCATGTCAGAGTGATCAGGCGCACGCCTCTGTCATAGAGCTCTCCCAGCCGTTCTGCTTTTCCGTTCAGCACGCCGCCCTCCTCCACAGTCAGTATCCCGGCGACCGAAGGCTCCCTTCCGGCATCCTTTATCCCTGCTATATCCTTCGTTTCTCCGGCTGCTGGTATATCCTCCGCATACCGCGCGATATGGAAGCCCTCGCACACCTCTTTCCACGCGCAGTCAAGCATTCGCAGCACTTCATCATAAGCCCGGTCCCATACTTTTTCTCCAAAGAGGCTGCGGTTCCCCTGCCACATTTTCTTTTCCTTGCCCGCTCCTCCCTGTGCGCCGTAGTCCGCCGCATTGACAAAGCACGCGAAAAACTGCGCCTCCGCACCTGCTTTTCCCAGGCGCTCTATATCCACGCACAGTTCGTTTCTAAGCAGAGAACCTTTCTTCTCCTGCTTCCTGCCCTGCCCGGCTTTCCTGATCTCACTGAGTGTATCACAGTGCATATCGATCCATCCCATAAACTCTCTCCTTCTCTCAGTTCTTCCTCTTTCCTATGATATGAATAAGTTTCCAGCTTTTTACATATTCTATCATACATCAGGGAAAGGAGTATCCTATGGAACCTAAAATCGGAATCATTGTCTGCGGGTTCACCGGAGACCGGCAGTTTGTCACTAATCCATATATTCAGTCCGTCCGCTATTCCCACGGACTCCCTCTCATTCTTCCGCTTGTCCGGAGCGACCGCGTCCTTGCGCAGTACACAGATCTCTGCGACGGATTCCTCTTCTGCGGCGGCGGAGATATCACCCCGCTGCTCTTTGGCGAAGAACCGAAAAACGGAAATGGTAAAACATGCATTACCGTAGATCTCTTTCAGATCCGGCTCATGAAACGGATTCTTTCGTCGGGAAAACCGGTGTTCGCCATCTGCCGGGGAATGCAGATCCTCAACGTAGCCTGCGGGGGTACGATCTGGCAGGATATGTCCCTCATTCCCGGTCACACCCTCGACCACATGCAGCAGTCCGCTTCCCGTGAAGAAGTCAGCCATCGGATCCGCACAGAACGTGGAACCCGCCTCCGGGAATATGCCGGAAGCTGTCTCTATGTAAACAGTTTCCACCATCAGGCAGTCAACACTCCCGGAAAGGGGGTTATGGTCAGCGCCCGCGCGCAGGACGGAACTGTTGAGGCAATTGAACTGAAAGGTCATCCATTTGCCGTAGGTGTCCAGTGGCACCCGGAATGCATGTACCGGCGTTCCCCGGAAATGAGGAATCTCTTTCACGAATTTGTCTCCCGCTCGCTCATAACAGGTTCAAAAACCGGACATACTAGCTCCTGAACAACGTTTCACTTACTATTTCTTATGAAGGAGGAATTTATCCATGTCAGAAATTTCCATTCTTGACCTGCAGAATCTTCGCCATCTCATCGGCGGCTACAACACAACCCACTGTAAGATGACAGAGAACTCAATCCGGGACGTAGTGAAATTGAAATTGACTATGTCCCTAATTGAAGTATGCCCCGTCCCTTTTTGAAAAGAGCCCTGTCCCCTTTAGATAAAATGCACAATTTTCCTTTGTAATTACCAATATCAGAATCGCAAAATTGTGCACAATTCAAGTAGGGACACAGCAAAATTCAAAAAGGGACAGGGCTGACATCAATCGGGGACGTAGTAAAATTGAATTTTACTACGTCCCCGATTTTATAAGTACCGCAGTGACCGCCACAAGGAATGCCGCCCCCAACACGACTCCCGCCGCCGTGAAGTTCAGGAGCACGGGCCAGAATCTTGTAAGATACAGTACGATCCCCGCGACGCCGCATCCCAGCGAAAGGTCTGAGATCAGAAATCCTATCACCCCTGCCTCTTTTGCTTCTGTGGCTGCCATATCATCGTAGAGCCCCACCTCCGCTGTAATACTATGGGCTTCCTCCCGGGAAATGTACTCCTCATCCAGCCGTATGCTCCTCCACACGCCACGCACGAACAGCACTAACACCAGAATCCCCGCTATCAGTACCGTCAGACCGCCCCGTCTGTCACGGAACCAGAAGAAGATCTTGCCGCCCTCATAGAGAAACATTCCCGAAATCAGCGCCGTCAATATACTTATTATAATCCAGAATTTTCTTCTCATCCGCTCTTCCTCCTAACCCGCCTGCTCCGGCGTATCATCCGCGATCTCTTCCACAAAACTAAAGTTCACACCATCCTGTGACTCATACAGCGCCTCGGCTAGTTTCCCGTCTTTTACATAGTCTCCGTCGTCTCCCTGTCCGACAACCGCATACAGGATCCCGTCTTTCTCATACATCCTTTCCACTGTATCGAAAGGATTGAATCCCAGTTCAGATGTGATCTCCACTGCCTCCGGGATCTCAATCTCCTGGAATGAGCCCCCATTGTCTGCCGTCATGCTCAGAGAATCCCCTTTTGCATAGTACCCTCTTCCGTCTTTTGTCCAGAACGAGCAGGTCAGATTAGACCATCCCATCTCCGGACTCTGCACAGCCGTCCATGTCTCAAGATCCTGGGAGCAGAAGGTCTGATAGTAATCGCTTCCAAGGGAACGGTCAACCGCCAGTGTGACATAGCATCCCTTATCCGTCATAGAAACGTATACGTTTGCCCGGTATGCTCCGTCGTAGATCCTGCTCTCCTTCCATATCTCACCCTTGTCCCTGCTGTACAGCAGTGAATTGTGCGTCACAAAAGCGGTAAATTCTTCTGTGACCAGATAGCTGTTATAGGGCAGAAGCTCATTGTACGATCCGTTTGCCATGGTACAGACCTTCTCATATCCCTCCGGCACCTCCACAAAATTTTCTCCGCCGTCATAGGTGACATAGAGCACGCCATTCTCAATATAATATGTCATCTGCTCATCCGTCCGCATCTGGAAATGCTCCGTCTGAGGCGTATTCCGTTCTTCCTGAAATTCAGGCGTCCTGATCTGATACTGTACCGGCCGGAGCTTCTCCGCTATTGTATATGTATCAGTGCCGCTTTCCTCCCAGCGTATCACCATCTGTCCACTGTATGCTCTGCGTCTGTCCGTCCCTGTCAGCTCGAGATTCTGTACGATCCGGTCATTCGCGCTCGCCACATGGACCGTATAGTCGATCTCCACATAGGGCGTCTCCAGATCCGTAAGCACTTCCAGGTTGTTAATAACTGCATCCGTGATCCGGTAATCATAAGGCACGCTCCAACCCTTGAACTGATCAAAATATTCTGAAAACCACCTTCGGCTCATCCCTTCCAGATCATAGATACTGCCAGTGATCTTCTCTCCAACCACCGGGCGCATCTCAAAGCGGTACCAGACGACCTCTCTGAATCCCGCCATAAGAAACATCGCTGCGAGAAATCCTGCCGCGCTCAACAGTATTTTCTTTTTCATTTTTTGGCATTGTCCTTCCTTCTGTCTTCATTTTACAGCATCTTACACTTGTAAGATTCAGGATACTACCAACGCCATTTTCTGTCAACCTTATACTATACGTTTTTAGCAAAGCTGAGCCCATCTCATCTGCTGGTATTGCGCTGCATTTTTCGAGATGTTAATATGGGCTGCTGCAAATCAGGGACAGGAAATACTGTATCTGCATTTCCTGCCCCTGCGTATATGATATATGATACTCCGGTATGACCGCTTTCAGCTTTCATTTTCCTTTTTCTCACTGTCTCTTAAGCCAGTCTGTGGACCTCCAGCCATTCGATCCACGTCCTCTTCCCGCTCTCCACCTTTTTCGCCCGCACCTGAAATTCCAGGATCGTGAGCAGAGAAAAGACCAGGAACAGCATCACGAGGAAGGCGAGACAGCCGTCGATCCGCTCTCCTCCGCTGATGGTGCTGCGGAATGCTGTCACCGTATAGGTAAACGGCACCCAGCCGTGGAGATACGGGACAAAATTCCCGGAAATCTCCAGCGGATATGTCCCCACGGACCCGGCAAGCTGGATCACCATAAAGATAAGCATCAGGAAGCTTCCCACACGCCCCAGCAGACTGGTAAAGAAATACATAACCGACATAAATGCCAGCGAAGCAATGCACGCTGTCAGCACGGTCATCCCAAACCTCTCCGGATCAAATCCATTGAAAACATGCAGGGCGCCGATCATCGCCAGGGCCTGAAGCAGCGCCGTCGGGTAGAGGACGGACGCCTTGCTCAGCCACCATGCGGCTCCCGACCTTAGCTTTCCTGAATACTGGGTGAGCGGGTACATCAGGCTGAACGCGATGCATCCGACCCACAGTCCCACGGACATCATATACGGCGCCATGGCATGCCCGTTATCCGGCACATCCGTGATCTGTGTCTCGACCGTCTCAACCGGCGCCGCGAACATATCCGCGGCAGTTCCGGATGTATTCGTCTCCCGGATCCGGTCCGCACCTCTGTTCAGTTCCTCCGAGAGCGTCTCCGCCCCCGCGGCAGCCTTCCCCAAACCGATTCCAAGTTCTCCGCTTCCATCTGAGAGCTGTTTCGCTCCATCGCATATCTGTCCTGCTCCTGAACTGAGCTTCCCCGCTCCTTCAAGCAGGGCATTGCTTTTCCCGGCAAGCTGGCCGGTACCGGATACAAGTGCTGCTGTTCCGTTTTTCAGCGTATCCGCGCCTTCCCGAAGCCGGCTGATCCCTCCGGAAAGCCCGGGCATCTGCTCCGCCATGCCGGCAGTTCCTTCCGCGAGTCTTAGATTCCCCTCTGCCAGAGCAGACAGACCGCTGTTTAAAGAGACCGCTCCACGGCTTAAGACAGTGGTTCCCTGTTCTTTCAGATCTGACGCTCCCGAGGCAGCCCCCGAAATGCCAGCCGCCAGCTCAGGCGCTTTTTCCATGAGACTTTCCGTCCCGTTCTTCAGCGCATCAATTCCTCCGCTTAAAGAGTCCAGACCTCCTGACAGGGAAGCTGCCCCCTCCCGTATCTGCGGAATCCGTCCGGAAATTTCACTGCTCCCCGCTGCCGCTTCATCCACACCGGAAGTATAGGCGGATACTCCGCCTGCGACTGTCTCTGCCTGATCCTGAAGCGCCCGAAGCTGGTTCTGAAGTTCCGAAATCTGGTTCTGAAGTTCTGTCTGCCCCGCAACCTTGCTCTCGCCCCGAAGCACTTCTCCGTCTTCTCCCACAGCTCCGTACGCCTGAGGCACTCCCGCCTGCGCGGCGAGCTGTCCCGTCAAGTCCGCCAGAGAGGAAAGCGCAGAGGAAATCCCTGCCGTTCCCTCCCTCAGGGACTGCGACTGTCCGCTCAGGACGCTGAGTCCCGCATTCAGTTCATCCGCGCCGCTCTGCAGATTTCCTATCCCTTCTGACAGCGCACGAGCTCCATTCTTAAGTTCCTCTGTCCCTGCAGACAGAGACGCCGCGCCGTCGTTCAAGGCAGCGGCAGAATCCGGCAGTGCAGATGCCGCTTCGTCCAGCTGTGAAAGCCCGTCGCGCAGACTTCCCATGCCTGCGTCTACATCCGCCGCTCCTTCTGCAAGCCCGGCGCTTCCCCTGCGCGCCTCTTCTGTTCCTTCCCGCAGTGCGGCCGCCCCCTGCTCCAGGGTTCTCACGCCTTCTGAAAGTTCCGGCATCTTATCGGCAAACTGTCCGATTCCGGCTTTTAATTGTCCTGCTCCACAGTCAAGGTCTCCAGCGCCGTCCGAGACAGCCCCCACTCCTGCAGTATACTGCCCCAGACCCTCTTCCAGCTGCCTGCTCCCGTCCGTAAAAGTCAGGGTGCTGTCAGCCAGAATCTCCAGATTTTCCGTGATTCTCTGACTGCCGTCCTTCAGCTGTTCCGCTCCTTCTCTGATCTCATCAGAGCCCTCCGCTGCTTCCGTCATCCCCTTCCCTGCCTCTTCGATCTGCGCAAACATAACCCGTGCATAGGTTTTTGTCACTTGTTCCCGGACCGAGTTTTCCAGTTCTTTCATCGCGCTTCCGCTCATTTTTGAAGCAATATAATTTGTCCCCGGATTCGTCTGATAGGCCAGCCGCATCTTTTCCGGCTTCGCATCTGTCACTGTGGCGGCACAGGCGGAAAAGTCCTCCGGGATTGTTATGACCATATAATAGGAGCCGTCTTTCAACCCCTGCTCCGCCCGGTCTTCTTCCGGGAAACAAAAATCCAGAGCATTGTTCGTCTTCAGTTCCTCTTCCAGCTTCCGCCCCACTGCCAATTCTTTTCCATCATAAGTGACAGGAACATCCCTGTTCACCACCGCTACAGGAAGCCTGTCCAGATTTCCATACGGGTCCCACATAGAACCCAGGAAAAGGGTTGTATAGATCGTCGGGATCACGATGACCGCTATGGTAACGATCAGAAGTATCCTGTTTCCAAAGAGCCCTTTCCACTCCTTTTTTAACATTTCATTCAGTCTCCTTCCACGTTTTACTAATAGACTTTAAGTCTATTAATAGATATTTCGTTGTTTATCTCAACGTGATAAATTATAGATGGCTCCTGAAAAAATGCAACCATTAATCTGACTTCCTTTTGTCGGTTACTGGACCGATCTTCGAAATTCTGTCTATTTTTTATTCTTTTTTAAGAAAGAGGCGTATAACCGGGAACGGTTCTCATTTTAAGAAAAAAGAAAGCCGAGCACCCTGTTTTCAAGGGTTCTCGGCTTCTCCTGTCTTATTTCATCACAATATTCACAATTTTCTTCGGCACGTAAATCTCTTTGATCACATTTCCTGTCAGCTTATCCGCAATCGCTTCTTTCCCCGCTGCGATCGCTTCCTCCTTCGACGCCTCAGCGGAAATGCTGATGACAGCTTTCGTCTTTCCGTTGATCTGTACCGGAATCTCGATCTCGTCATCCTTCATCTCATTCTCATCGTAGGTCGGCCATCCTGCCTTGAAGACAGTCTCTCTGTGACCAAGCTGCTCCCACATTTCCTCCGCGAAATGCGGTGCGAACGGTGAGAGAAGAACTGCGATCGTCTCCAATGTCTCTTTATCGATACCGCCCTCTTTCTTGGCAGTCTCGATGAACTTGTTGTTGTACTCCATGAAACCGGAGATAACCGTATTCAGGCTGAAGCTCTCCAGACGGCTTGTGAT
>CALWQS010000044.1 GCA_944383745.1 uncultured Mediterraneibacter sp.
CAGAAGGCGATGGATAACCTGATGAAGGGACGCACAAGCTTCATCATCGCCCACCGGCTGTCCACCATCCGCGACGCAGACCTCATCCTCGTCATGCGCGAAGGCGACATCGTCGAACAAGGCACCCACGAACAACTCCTCGCCAAAAGAGGCTTCTACGCTGATCTTTATAATTCACAGTTTGAATCCACAGATCTGACATGCGCATAAAGCGGAAGAGACAGTCATGCAAGCAGGCTTGCAAATGGCTGTCTCTTCCGCTTTATGCATAGGGCGGAGCCCATTCAGTGAGATGGAGCCGCAGAGCGGCGGAATCGAACTGAAAGCACGTCAGATCGGACGGGGGAAACCCAGTGCGCATAAAGCGGAGCCCTTCAGTGAGATGGAGCCGCAGAGCGGCGGAATCGAACTGAAGCATGTCGGATCGGACGGCGGGAAACCCAGTGCGCAAATTACCTCTTGAGAAAACAAAAGATATGTGTTAGAGTAAATTCATCTTAAACGGCAGGCATATCGCCATTCTCATGCCGTCAGATAATCTGGTAGTTCTTGCCTGAGTTCGAAGGCAAAAATCAACCGCTTGTAACAACTGAAAACATTCGCTATAATGAGGAAAGGATAATGCCTATGAAAAATGAACTTGCCGGAGATATTGGTCTGGCGGCCGGAAAGAGCCAGTATGATGCCCAGTGCAAAAGAATCCTGGCAAATAAAATCATACTTGCCTGGATTCTGAAGTATACGGTGAAAGAGTTTAAAAAGATGAGTATCCGCCAGAACAAGCAGTGTATCGGAAATGACATCATGATATCCAGGGTAAGGGTAGATCCGGGAAAGACGAATATCCATGAGGAGCCTGAGAAGATCATCGGTGAGTCGGGAGAAGACAAAGTGCCAGGCGAGGGAGAAGTCTATTTTGATATCCGGTTTTCTGTGTATCTCCCGAGAAAAAGAGAAAAAGTAAAGATGATCGTTAATGTTGAAGCACAGAAAGATTTTCATCCCGGCTATGCAGTCCCGTCAAGAGGTGTATTCTACGGGGCAAGGATGATCTCAGCGCAGAAGGGTATAGAATTTACAGGGAGTAATTATGATGGAATTAGAAAAGTTTACAGTATCTGGATCTGCATGAATGCGCCGGATTATATCGGAAATGCGGTTTCCAGATATTCGATAAAAAAGGAAGATATTCTGCCGGGGATTCAGGATGAGCCTTCAGAATATGATAAGCTGACAGTTGTTCAGATTTGTCTGAATCCTCGATCACAGAAAGGGAACAGGCTTACAGGGATGCTGAATATACTGCTTTCGTCGGAGATGAAAGCAGAGCAGAAGATCCGGGAATTGGAAGAAAACTTTCATATACCTATGACAGTGAAAATGGGAAAGGAGCTGAATCAGATGTGCAACCTAAGTGATTATGTAGAAGAGATCGGTATAAAAAAAGGAATGGAAAAAGGAATGGAACGAGGGCGTCTGCTTCAGCAGATAGAGGTGATCCAGAAGAAGTTCAGAAAGGGAAAGCCTCTTGGGCAGATAGCGGAAGAGATGGAAGAAACAGTACAGGTCGTGGAAGAAATTTACAGGACTGTACAGGAAAATCCATCGTCCTCCTGCGAGACAATCCTGGAAAAGCTCACAGATGACAGAAGAGAGAAGGCGCTTCAGCGTCCATAAAATATATTGGTTGGAGATGCGATGAAAGAGAAGAACAAAAATAAAAAAGATATCAAACGGCTGGCGGCAAAGGACGGAACTTTGCTGCTTGCCATTCTGATAGGATTTGCAGGTGGCTGGCTGATCGGAGGCCTCATTGAGAAAACAGGGATTATGGGGGAAGGCCCAGGCAGATTTCTGTTCCGATTCCTGTATCTCATTTTTTGCATTTACCTTGCTTTTTTCCTGCAGGCAGCAGCGCATGAGGCAGGCCATCTCATATGCGGACTGCTGAGCGGGTATGGATTTGCCTCGTATCGTATCGGAAGCCTGATGTGGATCAAGCAGGACGGCAAGGTCCGTTTTAAGCGGTTTTCTATTGCCGGTACAGGCGGACAGTGTCTGATGACCCCGCCGGAGCTGACGGAGGAAGAGATGCCCTATGTCCTCTATAATCTCGGAGGAGTTCTGGCGAATCTCTTCCTGACGGCGCTCTGCCTGTGCGCAGATTTTCTTTGGGCAGAGAACTGGTATCTGTCTGCATTCCTGATCGTGACCGCGCTTTCCGGAGTGTGGCTGGCGGCGGTGAACGGCATCCCGCTGAAGCTGGGCCTGCTGAATAATGACGGACGCAACATTCTCGACATCAGCAGAAACCGAGATGAGCTCCGCGCTTTCTGGCTGCAGATGAAAGTGGCGGAGCAGCAGGCGAAGGGAGTAAGGCTGAAAGATATGCCGGCGGAATGGTTCCGAATGCCGGAGGAAGAGAAGATGAAGTACACAATGACGTCAGCCTGCGCAGTACTGGCTGCCAACCGGCTGATGGATGAACATGCATTTGAAGAGACGGCTGAACTGATCGTGAAATTGCTGAATATGGACTCTGCGCTGATTGGGATATACCGTTTTCTCCTGATGGCGGACAGGATCTACTGTGAGCTTGTCGGGGAACGAAGACCCGAGGTTCTTGAGCAGTGGGAGAACAAGGAGAGCCGGCGCATTATAAAGCAGATGAAGAACTATCTTTCTGTGGTCCGGACAGAATACGCCTATGCTCTGTTAAAAGAAAGAGACGTGCAGAAGGCAGAGAAGATCAGGAAGAGATTCGAGAAAAACGCGAGATCCTATCCTTATCCGGCAGATGCGCAGAGCGAGCGGGAGCTGCTGGATATTGCAGACGGGCGGCAGGATATTCAGGCAGGCAATATAGAGTAAGAGAAAGGAAGGGCAGAATGGGGCTTACACATTTTGACGATAACGGCAAAGCAGTTATGGTGGACGTGACGGAAAAGAAGGAAACAGTAAGAGAAGCCACGGCGGAGGGAAAGATTTTTGTGAACAGAGAAGTGTTCCAGGCGATCAAAGCCGGGACTGCGGCAAAGGGGGATGTCCTGGGGGTTGCGGCGACAGCCGGCATTATGGGTGCCAAGAGAACTTCTGATCTTATCCCCATGTGCCATATCCTTCCTATCACAAACTGCAGGATAAACTTTGAGATGGATTCCGAGGACTGCGCGGTCATATGTACCTGCACGGTGAAAGTGACAGGCAGGACCGGAGTCGAGATGGAGGCGCTGACAGGAGCGAGCATTGCCCTGCTCACGATCTACGATATGTGCAAGGCAATGGACAAGAAGATGGAGATCGGAGAGATCTGCCTTGTAAAAAAGACAGGAGGAAAGAGCGGCGACGTGTACAACGGCAGCGGCGCCGGCAGACAGCGGAAAGAACTAGACCTTTTATAATAGAAAGAACGGTGTGTTATGGAAAACAGAAAATGGAGAGCGGCGGTCGTGACTTTGAGCGACAAAGGATACGCAGGAGAGCGTGAAGATCAAAGCGGTCCTCTGGTCAGCAGGATGCTGAGTGAGGCAGGTTATGATGTGAGGAAGACAGTGCTGCTTCCGGATGAACAGAAAGAAATAGAAAAATATCTATGTAAATTATGTGATGAAGATAAGATGGATGTTGTCTTTACAACAGGAGGAACAGGTTTTTCTCCCAGGGACTGTACGCCTGAGGCGACGATGGCGGTTGCGACGAAGAACGCACCGGGGATTGCGGAGGCGATGCGGCTTGCCTCGCTCAAGATCACTCCAAGGGCGATGCTCAGCAGAGGCGCGTCTGTGATCCGCGGCAGCACACTGATCATCAATCTGCCGGGAAGCCCAAAGGCTGCGAGGGAAAACTTAGAGGCCGTGCTCCCCTCGCTGCAGCACGGCCTTGAGATCCTCACCGGGCGTTCGGGCGAGTGCGGACAGAAGTGAGCGGAACAGAGAATATAGAACGGAAAGGAAAACGGGCTATGCAGGACAGATACGGAAGGATAATCGAATATATGAGGGTATCTGTAACAGACAGATGCAACTTGAGATGTGTCTACTGTATGCCGCCGGAGGGGGTGGAAAGCATCCCCCACAGTGAGATACTTACCTTTGATGAGATAGAGAGAGTCTGCCGTATCGGCGCACGCCTCGGGATCACCAGGATCAGGCTGACCGGCGGAGAACCGCTGGTGCGCAGGAATCTTCCCGAACTGCTCGGACGGATCAAGAGGATCGAAGGGATAGAACAGGTTTGCCTGACGACAAACGGGATATTATTGAGTGACTATATTGATGAATTAGTTTCCAACGGGATGGATGGAGTCAATATCAGTATCGATACTCTGGATGAAGAAAAATATCGGCATCTGACCCGCGGAGGCGATCTCAGAAAGGCGCTCCGGGGGCTTGAGGACGCGCTTTCTTATCCGCAGCTTCACGTCAAGGTGAACTGCGTTCCGCTGGATAACAGCGGCGGGAAAGACTGGATCAGCCTGGCGGGGCTTGCCAGAGACAGCCGGACTGATGTGCGGTTTATTGAGATGATGCCCGTCGGATTAGGGAAAAACTTCAGAGGAAAGAACAGGGAAGAGATCCTTGCAGTGCTTTCACGGGAGTTCGGCAGGTTCGAAGAGTACAGCGGAAGGCTGGGAAGCGGACCGGCGGTTTACGTCCGGTTTCCGGGATTCCAGGGGCGGATCGGTTTTATCAGCGCGGTCTCTCACCGGTTCTGCGATTCCTGCAACCGGATCCGGCTGACGTCTGCGGGGATGCTGAAGCCCTGTCTTCAATACGGCGCCGGCGCGGATCTCAGGAAGCTGATGCGGGGCGGAGAAGCGGATGAGCAGATTGAAGCTGTGATGCGGGAAACAATTTTTTACAAGCCGGCCTGCCATCATTTTGCCGACAGAGAAAATATGACGGAAGAAGAACGCCGGCTTATAGAAGAAAAAGAAATGTCGAAGATAGGAGGATGAGTCTGATTATGGGCGAAGTGACCGCGGTATGTACAAGCCCGGCAAAGGGAACACAGAAGACAAACGTCGGAGAAGGCATTTTTATAGAAGATTATGGGATAGAGGGAGATGCCCACGCAGGAAAATGGCACCGGCAGGTCAGCCTTCTTTCCTATGAGAAGATAGAAGAATTTAGAAGCAGAGGGGCAGAGGTAGAGGACGGCGCATTCGGCGAAAACCTGGTCGTGAAGGGGATTGATTTCCGATCTCTTCCGGTAGGAACCCGGCTGAGGTGCCGGGATGTAGTCCTGGAGGTGACTCAGATCGGGAAAGAATGCCATCACGGCTGTGCCATCTTTCAGAAAATGGGAGACTGCATTATGCCGCGGGAAGGCGTTTTCGCAAAGGTGATCCGCGGCGGCAGGATAAAGGCAGGGGATGAGATGCATATAGAAGAAAAATCAGCCGGTACGGCATGAAAATCGGCAGCTTAGGATCTCATCGCCGGTGAAGAGAAAAATACCTTGCAAGCGGAAGAGAATCGGTATATTCTAATGTGAGGACCGCGATGGCTGCGAGTTCCGCCTGTATGTGCGGACGGTGACCGCTGTTTTCGAACAGACTTCCGGGATTCGTGACGGCCCGCAGAAAAAGTGAAAGGACGGCAGGAATTTATGAAGACAGTAAAATTACTGGCCACGGCGCTGTGCTGTGTCCTGTTCCTTTCGGCCTGTGTGACAGCGGTGCGGGAGGAAGACACAGGAGAGCAGGAAGAGAGCACAGCCGGTGTTAAGACAGAAGAAAAAGACGGAAAAGAATTTTTCGTTTTTCAGGATGTAGAAGAGAACAGCTATAGAGCGGAGCTTCTGGAGAATGTTCCGCGGAATACTTATGATTTTTCCAACCTGCATACAGATGAAAAGACCGGTTTTAAAACATATGAGGATGAAGAAAACGGAGTGGATTCCAGGATCGGGATCGATGTATCAGAGTTCCAGGGAGAGGATATCGACTGGAAACAGGTGCGCGGCAGCGGGATCGAGTTTGCGATTATACGGCTGGGATACCGTGCCTACGGCGAGACAGGGGAGCTGGTCCTGGACGACATGTTTGACCGGAATGTACAGGGAGCTCTTGATGCGGGGCTCGATGTAGGAGTCTATTTTTTCTCCCAGGCAGTTACGCCCGGGGAGGCGGTGGAAGAGGCCGAATTTGTACTGGAACATATACGGGGGTATGAGATCGACGGTCCGGTCGTGTACGATACCGAAGAGATCAAGGGCGACACCGCGCGGACAGACAATAATACAAGGCAGGAGTTTACGAATTACTGCAAAGTATTCTGCGATACGATCAAGCATTCGGGATATGACCCGATGATTTATGCGAATATGAAGTGGATGGCGTTCACGCTCGATATGGAACAGCTGACAGACTACAGCTTCTGGTATGCAGATTATCACGATGTGCCCCAGTGCCCATATGATTATGAGATCTGGCAGTACAGCGAGACCGGGGCTGTCCCGGGGATCAATGCCAACGTGGATCTCAATGTCTGGTTTCAGAAAAGCGGTGAAGAAGAGTAATACATAGAATAGTGAGTGACAGGAGGAAGGATCAAGATGAAATGGAACAGATTCCGTCTGAAGACGACGACAGAAGCAGAAGATATCGTCAGCAGCATGCTGATGGACCTGGGAATACAGGGCGTGGAGATCGAGGACCGCATCCCGCTTACCCAGTCTGACAAGGAGCAGATGTTTGTGGATATTCTGCCCGAGATTGAGGCGGATGACGGAACGGCATACCTCAGCTTCTATCTGGAGGAGGATGAGGACAAGGAGAAGGTTCTCGCTGATGTGAGAAAGGAACTGGAGGAAATGTCCGCGTATGTCAATGTGGGCGAGTGCAGTATCGAAGAATCCCAGACAGAGGATGTAGACTGGGTGAACAACTGGAAGCAGTATTTCCATCAGTTTTACGTGGACGATATCCTTATCATCCCTTCCTGGGAAGATGTCAGGCCGGAGGATGAGGATAAGATGATCATCCATATTGACCCGGGCACAGCGTTCGGGACGGGCATGCATGAGACGACCCAGCTCTGTATCCGTCAGATCCGCAGATATGTGACGGACCAGACACGGATCCTTGACGTGGGATGCGGAAGCGGAATCCTCGGAATGCTCGCCCTGAAGTTCGGCGCAGCATATTCGGTCGGAACAGACCTGGATCCCTGTGCGATCGACGCGACCCATGAGAATATGGAGGTAAACGGGATCTCAAGAGAAAAATATGAAGTCATGATCGGCAATATCATTGATGATAAAGAGATCCAGGACAGGGTAGGATACGGGTGCTATGACATTGTGGCGGCAAATATCCTGGCTGATGTGCTGACACAGCTCACCCCGGTGATCGTGAACCAGTTAAAATCAGGAGGAATCTATATCACCAGCGGCATTATCGACGATAAAGAGCAGACTGTAGTGGAAGCAGTGAAGGCGGCAGGCCTGGAAGTGCTGGACGTGACATACCAGGGCGAGTGGGTCTGCGTGACAGCGAGGAAGAACTGATGCAGCATTTTTTCGTGGATCCTTCGTGGATCAGAGAGAATAAAATATATATGGAAGGCGGGGACGTCAACCACATCAAAAACGTGCTCCGCATGAAGGCGGGAGAAGACATCCGCGTCAATGACGGGACCGGAAGGCTCTACCTCTGCTGTATAGAGAAATACGAGGGCAGCAAAGCGGTTCTCGATATACTAAAGGAAATATCATCTGATACAGAGCTGCCGTCCCGGATCTTCCTCTTCCAGGGACTTCCGAAAGGAGATAAGATGGAGTGGATCATCCAGAAGGCGGCAGAGCTGGGGGCATACAGCATCATTCCCTTCTCTGCGAAGCGGTCTGTGGCGAAGCTGGATGAGAAGAAGGCGGATAAGAAGCGCGCCCGCTGGCAGGCAATCGCCAAAGGCGCGGCGGAACAGTCAGGGCGCGGGATCATCCCGGAGGTGGGACGCGTCATGACCTTTGCGGAAGCGCTGAAGACCGCGGAGGAGCTGGATGTGGTGCTCATCCCTTACGAACTGGAGCGGGGGATGGAAGAGACAGCGAGAGTGATCGCCGGGATAAAGCCGGGGCAGACCATCGGTGTTTTCATCGGACCGGAAGGCGGGTTTGAGGAGGAAGAGATCCGTCTCGCGAGAGAGTCTGGGGCAGTGCCGATATCACTTGGCAGACGTATTCTGAGAACTGAGACGGCAGGATTGACAGCCCTGTCTGTCTTGATGTATCATCTCGAGAGCGGTGTACATAATTTAATAGAAAAAGAGTAAAGGAAAGGGAAAATGGAAGTATATTTGGACAATTCTGCCACTACGATGAGCTATCCGGAAGTGGGAGAACTGGTATATAAAATCATGTGCAGAGATTATGGAAATCCGTCCTCCATGCACCGGAAGGGTGTTGAGGCGGAGCACTATATCCGGGAAGCGAAGGAGACGCTGGCGAAGATCCTCAAGGTAAATGCGAAGGAGATTGTATTTACATCCGGGGGAACCGAGAGCGACAACCTGGCTCTGATCGGCTGCGCCAGGGCGAACAGAAGGTCGGGAAACCACCTGATCACCTCATCCATCGAGCATCCGGCTATCCTGAATACAATGCGGTATCTGGAGGAAGAGGAAGGGTTTCGGGTTACCTATCTCCCGGTCGACGCCCAGGGGAGGATCAAGCTGGAGGCGCTGAGAGAAGCGCTCTGTCCTGAGACGATCCTCGTCTCTGTCATGTATGTGAATAATGAGGTCGGTACCGTTCAGCCTGTCGAGGAGGCGGCACGGATCGTGAAGAAATATAATCCATCCATCCTGTTCCATTCAGACGCAGTCCAGGGCTTCGGGAAATACCATATTTATCCGAAGCGGATGGGCATTGATCTTCTGTCGGCCAGCGGCCACAAGATCCACGGACCGAAAGGAATCGGTTTCCTCTATATAGCAGATAAGGTGAAAATACGTCCGATCGTGTTCGGCGGGGAACAGCAGAAGAATATCCGTTCAGGAACAGAGAATGTCCCGGGGATCGCCGGACTCGGCCTTGCGGCGAAGATGATTTATCAGGATCTGGATATGAAGACTGCGCTGATGAGGGAATTGAAGGGATATTTTCTCGACGGAATCGCAAAGATTGAGAATACAACAGTCCACGGCCTGACAGATGAGGGAAGCGCGCCCCATATCATCAGTGCAGGGATCGCTGGGATCCGCAGCGAGGTGCTCCTGCATGCGCTGGAGGAAAAGGGAATCTATGTGTCGTCCGGATCGGCATGTTCGTCCAATCACCCTGCGGTCAGCGGGGTGCTGAAGGGTATCGGCGCGGCGAAAGAATATCTGGATGCGACGCTGCGGTTCAGTATGTCAGAGTTTACAACGAAAGAAGAAATTGACTATACGCTGGAAACACTATATAATTGTGTACCGATGCTTCGAAAATATACGAGACACTGAGATTCAGAAGAGTCCCTGCCGCCGGGCGGGGAAGGAGAGCCGCTTTACAGTGCAGCGGCAGGGTAAAGGAGAGTACGATGAGATTTCATTCATTTTTGATCAAGTACGGAGAGATAGGGATCAAAGGAAAGAACCGTTATATGTTTGAGGATGCCCTTGTGCGTCAGATCCGTTTCGCGCTGCGCGGTGTGGACGGGAATTTTCTTGTCCATAAATGCCATGGCAGAGTCTATGTAGACTGTGAGGGCGAATATGATTATGAAGAGACTGTGGAAAGCCTGAAGAGAGTATTCGGGATCGTAGGGATCTGTCCGGTTGTCCGCACAGCGGTGGCTGAGATCGGCCAGCTGAAAAAGGATGTCGTCTCCTATATGGAGCAGATGTATCCGGATAAGAAGCTGACCTTCAAGGTTGAGGCGCGCAGGGCCAACAAGCGGTATCCGATGAACTCAATGGAGATCAACTGCGAGCTGGGAGAGGCGATACTGGATGCTTTCCCGGAGACCAAGGTGGATGTGCACAATCCGGACGTGAAGCTGAATGTGGAGATCCGCGAGGAGGTTTATATTTACTCTGAGATCATTCCGGGACCGGGCGGGATGCCCGTAGGGACGAACGGCAGCGCGATGCTGCTCCTGTCGGGCGGTATAGACAGCCCGGTCGCAGGATATATGATCGCAAAGCGGGGAGTCGAGATAGAGGCGGTCTATTTCCACGCGCCGCCGTATACGAGCGAGAGAGCGAAGGAGAAGGTTGTGGATCTGGCGCGTCTTGTATCAAAGTATGCAGGGCCGATCAAGCTCCATGTAGTCAATTTTACGGACATACAGCTCTACATCTATGAAAAATGCCCCCATGAGGAGCTGACGATCATCATGCGCCGCTATATGATGCGGATTGCAGAGCAGTTTGCGAAGAAAGATGGATGTCTCGGACTTATTACAGGAGAGAGTATCGGGCAGGTGGCGAGCCAGACGATGCAGAGCCTTGCCGCTACAAATGCAGTGTGCACACTTCCGGTCTACCGCCCGCTGATCGGATTTGACAAGCGGGAGATTGTGGAGATATCAGAAAAGATCGATACCTATGAGGTCTCCATACAGCCGTTTGAGGACTGCTGCACTATTTTCGTGGCGAAACATCCTGTCACGAAGCCGAGCGTGGAGCGTATGGAGAAGTCTGAGCTGAACCTGACGGAAAAAATAGATGAGCTTGTAAAGACAGCGGTAGAGACAGCCGAGATCATTATGGTGGGACAGGACGTTTAGTCCTGGCCGCCGGAAGAGCGGCGGACATACTTTTTTGAAAACTGCAGATCAGAAGAAAACAGTGTATAAGAGACAGAAAAAAAGAGCTGCCGCTCTGAGCGACAGCTCTTTTAAGTAAAATCGAAACCATTATTTGATGATGTACGGATCCAGAGCAGCCAGGATATCACTTACATCGCCGTCAGCGTGGATGTTGAGGTCGATCGGTTTGGAAAGATCCAAACTGAAAATACCCATGATTGATTTGGCATCTATAACATATCTTCCGGATACTAAATCGAAGTCATTGTCATACTTTGTAATTTCGTTGACAAAAGATTTTACTTTGTCGATTGAGTTTAATGAAATCTGCACTGTTTTCATTTTGATAAATCCCTCCTTGAATTATACAATAAAGTATAGCTATTGAACCGATGCGGCTCAATAAGACCGGGCTTTCGCCCTAGCTATATTTTACGGGAAGATATGGTAAAAGTCAAGAAACAATAGAGTAAAATGAGGTAAATATGATATGAAAAAAGCGGCGCTGCACAACCTTGGCTGCAAGGTAAATGCATATGAAACAGAAGCTATGCAGGAGATGCTGGAAAAAGCTGGATATGAGATCGTTCCATTTAAGGAGGGGGCGGATATCTATATCATAAACACCTGCACAGTGACGAATATCGCGGACAGGAAATCCCGCCAGATGCTCCATCGTGCGAGGAAGATGAATCCCGGTGCCATCGTGGTGGCGGCAGGATGCTATGTCCAGGCACAGGCGGAAAAGCAGGAAGTCGATCCGTGCATTGATATTGTGCTTGGAAATAACAGAAAAAAGGACCTGATCGCTGTCCTCGAGGAATATGAGAAAAACAAAGAGGCAGACACATGTCTGGAAGAGGTGGAAGACATCTCGCGCACACGAGAATACGAGACGCTTTCCCTGACACGCCCGGGCGATCACACGCGGGCATATATCAAGGTGCAGGATGGCTGCAATCAGTTCTGTACTTACTGCATCATCCCGTATGCGCGCGGAAGGGTGAGGAGCAGGGCCGTGGAGGATGTGATACGGGAAGTGCGTTCTCTTGCCGGGAACGGCTACCGGGAGGTAGTGCTCACGGGAATCCATCTGAGTTCCTACGGGATCGACTTTGACGGAGAGAGGCATCTTTTGGAGCTGATCCGCGCAGTCCATGAGGTGGAGGGGATCAGCAGGATACGCCTGGGATCTCTGGAGCCGGGGATCATAACAGAAGAATTTGCGGAGAGCATCTCCTCACTCCCGAAGATGTGCCCGCACTTCCATCTTTCCCTTCAGAGCGGATGCGATGACACGCTGCGGCGGATGAACCGCCGGTATACCAGTGCAGAGTATTATGAAAAATGTCAGATCCTCCGGAAATATTTTGACCATCCGGCACTGACGACAGATGTGATTGTCGGGTTTCCCGGGGAGACGGAGGAAGAGTTCAGACAGTCCATGGAGTTTGTAGACAAGGTGGATTTCTATGAGACGCATATATTCAAATACTCCAGGAGGGAAGGCACAAAGGCGGCAGCGATGGAAGGGCAGGTGAGCGAACAGGTAAAGGCTCAGAGGAGCGCCCTTATGATCAGCCTCGGAGAGAGAAAGAGGAAGGCCTATGAAGAAAGCTTTGTCGGAAAAGACGTGGAAGTGCTCGTGGAAGAGCCTGCCATCATCGGAGGAAAGGCTGTTCAGACCGGCCATACGAAGGAGTATATCAAGATTGCCCTGGAACAGGAAGAGGATCTCCGAAACCAGATTGTGAAGATCCGAATTGATAACGATTCACAAATTATACATTGAAATTTGCGTGTTCTTATATTAAAATTGTAAATAGGGTATTTGGGTTTGCCAGAGAGATCCGGGAGAAATACATGGCGATTCTGTCATTTACTCCGGCCCGGAGGATAGATGTAAAGTAATGCTGAAGTATAATAAGGAGGAACGAAAATGAGTGATTTAAGTAATACCCAGTTCTTTCAGGTCGAGCCGGGACCGCAGATCTCAGCCAAGGATATTCTCGAGATCGTGTTCAAGGCTCTGAAAGAGAAGGGATACAATCCGGTGAATCAGATTGTCGGCTATATCATGTCCGGCGATCCGACATATATCACCAGCTACAATGGCGCAAGAAGCCTTGTTATGAAGGTGGAAAGGGACGAACTGGTCGAAGAACTCCTGAAAGCGTATATCGACCACAATTCATGGGAATAATCACGATATGAGAGTTTTGGGACTGGATTACGGCTCCAGGACTGTGGGCGTGGCAGTGAGCGACCCGCTTGGCCTTACAGCCCAGGGCGTGGAGACGATACAGCGTAAAGAAGAGAACAAGCTGCGGCGCACCTGTGCCCGGATCGAAGAACTGGTGCGGGAGTACGGCGCAGAGAAGATCGTGCTTGGATTTCCGAAGCATATGAACAATGATATAGGGGAGAGAGCGCAGAAGACTCTTGAGTTTCGCGATATTCTGGCGAGGAGGACGGGACTGGAAATCATCCTATGGGATGAAAGGCTCACCACAGCCGCGGCAGAGCGCACTCTGATCGAGAGCAGTGTGAGAAGAGAGAACCGAAAGAAATATATTGACAAGATAGCAGCCGTGTTTATCCTGCAGGGGTATCTTGACTCCGTGCGCATACGGCAGGAGATGACAGGAACCGCAGGAGAAGACGCAGAGGAATAAGGGGATATTCAGATGGAAAAAGTGAGATTCACATTTGGAGACGGAAGCGGAGAGGACGAATTTTTTGTGCTCGAGGAAACGAAGATCAACGGATCTGCATACATACTGGTGACGGAGTCCCAGGAGGACGACGCGGACTGCCTGATCTTAAAAGAGATCAGCCAGCCGCAGCAGGCGGACAGTGTATACGAGATCGTTGAGGATGAGACGGAACTTCTGGCAGTGTCGAAGGTGTTTGAGGAGCTGCTGGAGGATGTGAACATTGAAATGTAAGATCCGCCTGACGGATAGAACTGTCATCGGATATTTACAATAGATTTTTTTACTGCGGGAGACAAAAACGCTGATGGAACAGGAGAAGATGCAGGAACTGCTGAAGAAAAGGTTAAAAGAAAAAGGGCTGAAGGTAACGCGCCAGAGGCTGCTCGTTTTATCAGTGCTGGAACAGAACAACGGCAGCCATATGACTGCGGAAGACGTCTATGAGCGCGTCTCAGAAGACTATCCCGAGATCGGACTGGCCACGGTTTACAGAACGCTGCAGCTGCTGTGGGATATGCAGCTTGTAGACAGGATCAGTTTTGATGACGGGTGTGTGCGCTATGAGCTCGGACATCTTTTCGATGGGGAAGAGAGGCATAATCACCATCACCTTATATGCAGAAGCTGCAGAAGGGTGATCCCTTTTGATGCTGATCTTCTCGATGATCTGGAACGCCATATAGAGAAAGCGACCGGTTTCCATGTTCTTGATCATGAACTCAAATTTTACGGGGTATGCAGAGAATGCATGAGAAAAAGGAAATAATCTTTTTCAAGAAAGCAGCATATCGTACTGCTGTTCTTTTTGTGTCCTTAAGTAAAGTGCTGAAAAATACATAAATTATGATGGAGGTGTTTATTTATTGAAAAAACAGAATAATGGAAAACTGCGTATCATACCGCTGGGCGGACTGGAACAGATCGGTATGAACATCACGGCGTTTGAGTACGATGACAGCATCGTTGTCGTGGACTGCGGACTGGCTTTCCCGGAGGATGATATGCTTGGGATCGATCTTGTCATCCCGGACGTCACGTACCTGAAGGATAATGCGTCGAAGGTGAAGGGATTTGTGATCACCCACGGGCATGAGGACCATATCGGCGCCCTGCCCTATGTTCTCAAGGAGATCAATCTGCCGATCTATACGACGAAGCTCACGATGGGTATCATTGAGAACAAGTTAAAGGAGCACAACCTGCTCCGGAGCACGAAGAGGAAAGTCGTGCGCCACGGTCAGTCCATCAACCTGGGCAAGTTCAGGATCGAGTTTATCAAGACGAACCACAGCATTCAGGATGCATCCGCACTCGCGATCTACTCGCCGGCGGGAGTTGTGGTCCACACAGGAGACTTCAAGGTGGATTACACACCGGTCTTCGGAGATGCCATCGACCTGCAGCGTTTTGCGGAGATCGGCAGAAAAGGGGTCCTTGCCCTGATGTCGGACAGCACGAACGCAGAGCGGAAGGGATTTACCCAGTCGGAGAGAACGGTGGGGATCACGTTCGACCATATTTTCGCGGAGCACCAGAATACGCGTCTGATCATCGCGACGTTCGCGTCGAATGTGGACCGCGTGCAGCAGATCATCAACTCGGCTTACAAATACGGAAGAAAAGTTGTCGTGGAAGGCCGCAGCATGGTGAATATCATCTCGACTGCGTCAGAGCTCGGATATCTGAACGTGCCGGATAATACACTGATCGAGATC
>CALWQS010000045.1 GCA_944383745.1 uncultured Mediterraneibacter sp.
GCGCTCAAGAATATCGTAGAGCGGATCCGCCCCTATGAGACGATCCCCGGGCTGGTGAGGCTGATCGAGGCGCAGCCGGACTTTTCCTTCCCGTCCGGCCACAGCTGCGCGTCGTTCGCTGCAGCCTTTGCACTTTTCAAGACCCTTCCGGGGAAACGGAAGATCTGGAAAATCCTCTGTATCATCCTGGCGGCGCTGATCGCATTTTCCCGCCTGTATGTGGGAGTTCATTATCCGAGTGACGTGCTGGCAGGAATCCTGATCGGGATTTTCGCCGGATGGGCAGGGTGGAAGCTCTCCAAATAAAGATTTTTATATAAAGAAACGTCCATTCCCCGCCGGGATGGACGTTTTCTTTATATGAAATACTTTAGTTTCCGTTCTGCTTTTTGAGGGCGGCCTCCACGAATCCTTTGAAGAGAGGATGTGGCCTGTTCGGCCTGGACTTCAGCTCCGGGTGCGCCTGGGTGGCGATGAACCATGGATGGGACGGGATCTCGATCATTTCCACGATACGGCTGTCCGGCGAGAGGCCGCAGAGCGACATTCCGTGCTCTTCCAGCACTTCACGGTAATCGTTGTTTACTTCATAGCGGTGGCGGTGACGCTCGCTGATCTCTTTCTGCCCGTAGAGGCGGTATGCCAGGGAGCCTTCCTTGAGCACGCATGGATAAGCACCGAGCCTCAGTGTGCCGCCGATATTTTCCACGCCGATCTGATCCTCCATGATATGGATGACCGGATGGGTCGTATCAGGCTTGAGCTCCATGCTGTGCGCGTCATGAAAACCGACTACATTCCGGGCAAACTCCACGATGGCAAGCTGCATTCCGAGACAGAGGCCGAGGAACGGGACGCCGTGCGTGCGTGCATACTTGATCGCCTCGATCTTGCCTTCCACCCCGCGGTGCCCGAAGCCGCCGGGGACGAGGATGCCGCTGACGTCTCCGAGAAGTTCGTCTGCATTTTCAGCGGTCACAGTCTCGGAGTCCACCCATTTGATATTAACTGTGGTATGGCTGTAAATACCGCCGTGTTTCAACGCTTCGACCACACTGATATAAGCGTCGTGGAGCTGGATATATTTTCCCACCAGCGCTACTGTGACTTCCTGAGTCGGATGGCGCAGCTTTTCAACCATATCGGTCCAGTCTCTCAGATCCGGCTCCGGGCAGTCAAGATGGAGACATTCGCATACAACCTGGGCCAGACGCTCCTTTTCCATGGCGAGGGGGGCCTCGTACAGATATTCCACATCAAGGTTCTGAAGGACATGATCCGCCGGCAGGTTGCAGAAGAGGGAGATCTTGTCCTTCATGCCTGCGTCCAGCGGGTATTCTGAGCGGCATACAATGATATCCGGCTGAATGCCCATCCCCTGAAGCTCTTTTACGCTTGCCTGCGTCGGTTTTGTCTTCATTTCCTGTGAGGCGCGCAGATACGGAATCAGTGTCACATGGATCAGGACTGCGTTCTCGCGCCCTTTTTCATGCTGGAACTGGCGGATGGACTCGAGGAACGGCTGGCTCTCGATATCGCCGACCGTTCCGCCGACTTCAATAATCGCGATCTCCGTGTCCTCGGCGGCCGGATTGCGGTAGAACCTGCTTTTGATCTCGTTTGTGATATGAGGGATAACCTGTACAGTGCCTCCGCCGAAGTCTCCGCGGCGTTCCTTCTGCAGAACCGACCAGTAGATTTTTCCGGTCGTGACATTCGAATTTTTTGTCAGGCTTTCGTCGATAAATCTCTCATAGTGTCCCAGGTCGAGGTCAGTCTCGGCTCCGTCGTCTGTGACGAAGACCTCCCCGTGCTGTACGGGGTTCATTGTCCCCGGATCGATATTGATATAGGGATCGAACTTCTGCATCGTGACCGTGTAGCCGCGCGCTTTCAGAAGACGTCCCAGGGAAGCGGCGGTGATGCCTTTCCCGAGACCGGAAACTACGCCGCCTGTAACAAATACATACTTTACTGCCATTTTTCTCCTCCTGCTGCTGATATCTTTTAAAAGTTCCCTAAAAAAGAGTACAGTCCAGCCATAAACTGCGGAGCCGCCCCATTGCGGTCCTTACATAAGCGCTTATGGCTGAACTGTTTATAAAAATACTTTCTCAGTATACACCTGATTTTTAGAAAAATACAGAGTTTTTTAAAAATTTATCCGGCTGTCCCCGGAAGGGCACTGCCCGCATCCGCATTCCGGGAGGAGGCATCTGTGCAGCAGGCCTTAGTGATACAGGTGGTCATGCTCGTATACTGCCTCGCAGGTGAGCTGGACTCCGAGCTTTTTGAAAATCTTGATATCTACATCGGAGAGCATGACTGATGTGTGCGCCTGGCATCCGTCCAGCTTGGGAAGCTGAGAGAGCGCAAGGCGTGCCTGCGGGCTGTTCGCTGCGCTGGCAGAGAGGGCGATCAGCACTTCGTCTGTGTGCAGGCGCGGATTCTTGCTCTTGAGATAATCCACCTTCAGTTTCTGGATCGGCTCGATTGACTCCGGAGAGATGATATGGAGTTCATGATCCAGGCCGGCGAGCTCTTTCAGTACATTCAGCAGAAGAGCAGCGGATGCGCCGAGAAGATTGCTTGTCTTTCCTGTGATGATCCGTCCGTCCTCCAGCTCAAGTGCGGCGGCGGGACCGTTCGTCTCTTTGGCGCGCTCAAGTGCTTTTACCGCCACTTTGCGGTCCGCGGTGCTGATCCCTGCCATATTCATGAGCAGCTCGATTTTCTGAGCCTCTTTATCGTCGGAATTTCCTTTGACAAGGTCATTCAAAGCGGCATAGTAGCGCCGGATGATCTCCTGACAGGAGGCTTCCCGGCATGCCGCGTCGTCGCAGATACAGTTTCCTGCCATATTCACCCCCATGTCTGTGGGCGATTTATATGGGCTTTCGCCGTAGATCTTTTCGAAAATCGTGTTCAGGACAGGGAAGATCTCCACGTCGCGGTTATAGTTTACCGTAGTCACGCCATAAGCCTCCAGGTGGAACGGGTCGATCATATTTACATCGTTCAGGTCAGCCGTGGCCGCCTCGTATGCGAGGTTGACCGGATGCTTCAGCGGCAGGTTCCAGATCGGGAAGGTCTCGAACTTGGCATAGCCTGCGCGGATCCCGCGTTTGTGCTCGTGGTAGAGCTGGGAGAGGCAGGTGGCCATTTTCCCGCTTCCCGGTCCCGGAGCAGTTACGATGACGAGCGGCCGGGACGTCTTGATATAGTCGTTCTTTCCGTAACCGTCGTCGCTTATGATGAGCGGAATATTAGACGGATATCCGGCTATATTATAATGAAGATAGACCGGAATGTTCATTGACTCCAGCCTGTTCTTGAAGAAGACGGCGCTTTCCTGGCCGGAGAACTGAGTGATCACAACGCTTCCCACGTACAGTCCCTGCTCTCGGTAAGTCTCGATCAGACGGAGTACATCAGAATCGTAGGTGATGCCGAGGTCTCCCCGGATCTTATTCTTTTCGATGTCCTTTGCACTGATGGCGATCACGATCTCAGCCTGGCTGCTCAGCTCTTTGAGAAGGCGCAGCTTGCTGTCGGGCGCGAAGCCGGGCAGTACTCTTGAAGCGTGATAATCGTCGAAAAGTTTGCCTCCAAATTCAAGATAAAGTTTGTTGTCGAACTGTCCAATACGGTCACGGATATGTTCAGACTGCATTTTCAGATATTTTTCGTTATCAAAACCGATTCTCATTTGTTACCCCCGTTTTATGACATATTTCGTTTCCAGTATACTATAAATTGCGGTAGATTTACAATATTTTCATAATGTTTTTATTGATTTATGGAAACGCTGTCCTTATAATGGTAATAGTTGATTTTAGGAGGCAAAGGATGGATAACCAGAACAATAAAAATAACGATCCGAACAACAGCCGGCAGGGATGGGGGATCATTCTCGCAACAACCCTGCTGGTCGCTTTTGTTGTTATGGGATTGTATTCTCTGATGCAGGGAACCGGTCCGGAAGAGATCAGTTATGATAAATTTCTGAAACTGGTGGACGGCGGTGAAGTAGAGGAGGTCACCCTCAGCAGCACCCGCATTTATATCACCCTGAAGGATGATGCGGACAGAGATGCCGCGAAGAACGGCGGGGACGCAGCGGATGACAGCGCAGACCCGGCGGAGGATACAGCGGATGCGGCAGGAAGCGCGGAGGACACGGCGGAAAACCCGGAAGCAGCAGCCGAGAATACAGATAATACTGAGGGCGCTGCTGCGGACACAGCAGAGAATCCGGGGAATAATGCCGGACCTGCGGCGGACGGATCTGAGAATACAGGAGATACAGAAGAAAATACCGTTGATCCGGCACAGGACACGGCAGATTCCGCAGCCGGGGATGCCGAAGAGCAGGACTCCGGAGCGGACAGTATTATCAGCCAGATCGAACAGGAGGCGAAGAGAGGCGGAAGAGACAAAGATCCGGATTACTATACAGGAGTGGTGAACGACGATACGCTGTCGCAGCGCCTGGAAGAGAACGGAGTTACGTTCGGCGCAGAAGTGCCTGACACTGTCGGTTCTCTCTTTTTCGAGATCTTTGTCACAGTAATTCTTCCCATCGTCCTCCTTGTCATCCTGTTTAACTTCCTTATGAAGAAGATGACCAAGGGCGGCGGCATGATGGGGATCGGCAAGAGCAATGCCAAGATGTATATGGAGAAAGAGACCGGCGTCACCTTCCAGGATGTGGCAGGCGAGGACGAGGCGAAGGAATCCCTCCAGGAGGTGGTCGACTTCCTGCATAATCCGGGGAAATACAGCGGTATCGGAGCAAAGCTGCCCAAGGGCGCTCTGCTTGTCGGACCTCCCGGAACTGGAAAAACTCTGCTGGCGAAGGCTGTGGCGGGGGAGGCGAAGGTGCCGTTCTTCTCCCTGTCTGGATCTGCGTTTGTAGAAATGTATGTCGGCGTCGGAGCGTCCCGCGTCAGAGACCTGTTCAAGCAGGCGCAGCAGCAGGCGCCGTGTATCGTCTTTATCGATGAGATCGATGCGATCGGAAAGACACGTGATACTGCGATGGGCGGCAATGATGAGCGGGAACAGACGCTGAACCAGCTCCTTGCGGAGATGGACGGATTTGATACAAACAAGGGCCTTCTGATCCTGGCGGCGACGAACCGTCCGGAGATCCTCGATCCGGCGCTTCTTCGTCCGGGACGGTTTGACAGACGCATCATCGTGGACAAACCGGATCTGAAGGGACGTATCGACATCTTGAAAGTACATGCTAAGGATGTAAGGATGGATGACAGCGTAGACCTTGAGGCGATCGCCCTGGCCACGTCCGGCGCGGTCGGGTCGGATCTTGCGAATATGATCAATGAGGCGGCGATCAACGCCGTGAAGCACGGCAGGCAGGTCGTCAGCCAGAAGGATCTGTTTGAGGCGGTGGAGGTCGTTCTTGTCGGCAAGGAGAAGAAGGACCGCATCATGAGCAAGGAGGAGCGCAGGATCGTATCCTACCATGAGGTGGGACACGCACTTGTGACAGCGCTTCAGAAGAATACAGAACCTGTCCAGAAGATCACGATCGTTCCAAGGACTATGGGCGCCCTTGGCTATGTGATGCAGACGCCGGAGGAAGAGAAGTTCCTGAATACGAAAAAGGAGCTTGAGGCGATGATCGTTGTGGCTCTCGGCGGCCGCGCTGCGGAGGAAATTGTGTTTGACACTGTGACTACGGGTGCGTCCAATGATATTGAGCAGGCGACCAAGATTGCAAGAGCTATGATCACGCAGTACGGAATGTCTGAGCGTTTCGGCCTGATGGGGCTTGAATCGATCCAGAACCGTTATCTGGACGGACGGGCAGTGATGAACTGCGGCGAGGCGACAGCGAGCGAGATCGACGGGGAAGTCATGCGGATGCTGAAAGCAGCCTATGAGGAAGCAAAGAAGCTCTTGAGTGAAAACCGCGAGGCGCTTGACCGGATCGCGGCGTTCCTGATCGAGAAGGAAACGATCACAGGTAAAGAGTTCATGAAGATCTTCCGCGAGGTGAAGGGAATCCCGGAGCCGGAGCCCGATGAAGAGGGCGAGGCGCGCAGGGAAGAGCGCATCGCGATGAAACCCGTGGAAAACACGGCAGAAGCGGACGCTGAAGAGACAGCCGGTCCGGAGAAGTATCAGGAAGCGGATGAAAAACAGGCGGAAGAGCTGAATGAAAATGCGCAGAATTAAAAATTAATAAAAAGATGCCGTCAGGAGAGAAAATCCTGGCGGCATTTTTGTCTTCGGCAGAATATACAGAATATGCTTTTGGCACATATGAATATATTGAAATTTGACATGCGGATATAAAGTATAACAAGGAGTATTGGTAAATGTTGACAAAAAAGATAGCGGGCTTTACAATGAAATTATCTGTAGGATCATAAAACGGCAGTTCTTTGTTTTGTGATCAAAAAGGAAACAGAAAGAAGGAGGAAAAGATGAAAAAAAGATTGTGCAGAAAGGGACTCTGCGGATGGCTTGCGCTGTCAATGGTGACGACCGGCATGGGCGGCATGACAGTCCTGCACGCAGAGGAAGTACAGGCAGAAGAGGCTGCGGCGGTCACTGCGGACATCTATCCGAAGCCTCAGAGCGAGACGTATCTCTCAGAAGAAGGAATAAGCCTGAACACAGAGGTGAACATTGTTCTCCACGGAGATCAGGAAGAAGCATCGCTCCCGAAGCTTCAGGAAGCCCTGCAGGAGAACGGGTATTTTTATTCTGTGGGAGAATACGATGCCTCAAAGTCTAATATCATCGTCTCATCATCGAGAGAGCACTGTGCCGAGTGCCTTGAGACGGAAAGCGAGGCGCTGAACCACGCAGAAGGCTATGTGCTCACATCCTCGGATGATGAGAACGCGAATGGCGACGTTACGATTAGAGGGAGCGATGCGGACGGCGCTTATTATGGAATCATGACGCTTCGGCAGATGCTGGAGCAGAAGAGCGCAGATGACAGGATCGCAGAGGTGACGATCGAGGATTATCCGGAGATTGAGTTCCGCGGTTATATCGAAGGCTTCTACGGATATCCGTGGACACACGAAGAGCGGATGAGCCTGATGGAGGATACGGCAAAATATAAGATGAATACATACATCTATGCGCCGAAGGACGATCCTTATCACAGAACGAACTGGAAAGAGCTCTACCCCGATGTCCAGGCACAGCAGATCGCAGAGCTTGCGCAGGCAGGCCATGAGAATAATTTCAATTTCTGCTGGACGATCCATCCGGGTGCAACCCTGCAGTTTAACGACACAGACTTTAATGCCCTGATCAAAAAGTATGAGCAGCTCTATGACCTCGGCGTCCGCCAGTTCGGCGTCCTTTTTGACGATACAAACGACTGGTACAACGGAGCGGCCCAGGTGGCGTTTATCAATCGGATCGACGATGAGTTTGTGAAGGAAAAAGGCGATGTAAAACCGCTGATCGTGGTTGCAGCACGCTATAATGCGGCTTGGGGACCGAGCGCAAGCTATTTCACACCTTATATGAGAGATCTTCATGAGGACATCCAGATCATGTGGACAGGCGCTGCGACGATGTCAAATATCTCCCGCGAGGTATATGAGTGGCCGAAGACATGGACAGGCGTGGACAGAGATCTTGCAGTATGGTGGAATTATCCGGTAAATGATTACTGCGACGGCAAGCTGGTCATGGCTCCGCTCCACAATCTGAATCCGGATCTTGACAATGTTACCGGATTCTTCTCCAATCCGATGCAGCAGGCTGACGCATCCAAGGTGGCACTGTTCAGCATTGCCGACTATACATGGAATACAGACAGCTTTGAGTATATGGACAGCTGGGAGCGCGCGATTGAAGAGCTGGTGCCTGAGGCGAGCGATGCCTTCAAACATTTCGCGGAAGACACGTCTTATCTGAAGGACGACGGAGGAACAAGCGGAGAGTTCCTTTACAATGAATCATGGAACAGTGTCGGGCTGATCGATAACCTGAACGCTGCAATCACGGAAGGAACAGATATCAGCGAGCCTGCACAGGCGCTGATGGATAAGTTTATTCAGATCCAGGAGGATGCAGCAGCCCTCGCGGAGATCGAAAATGTGAATCTTGCCGAAGAGATCAACGAGCACAGAGAAGCGTATGCATCTCTCGGCGTGGCAGGCGAGAACGCGATTCTGGCGCTTCTGGCAGCGACAGACGGGGATCTGTCAGGATGGGTAGAATACAATGCGGCGGCGCAGGAAGCGCTGAGTGATTCTAACAACCATATCATTGTCAGCCTGGAAGACAGCGGGACAAAGCAGAGTGTGGCGGAAGTGGGAACACAGTATCTGAAACCGGCCGTCACGAATATCCTCAATGCAGCAGAGACCCGCATCGGTGAGTCCGCATTCGAGCAGTTTGAGACGGAAGTCACGGATGCTGACGGCACTGTAGACTGCAGTGTGAGCCAGGATCAGGGCAAATATACGATCACGGACGCAGCGGCAGTTCTGGATCCGGGTGAAGCGGTGCAGATTGCACTGCCGAAGGCAATGCAGATCAGCAGCATTATCATGGAAGCTGATGTGACAGAAGGCCTTGCCATGGAGACGAGCCTGAACGGGCTGGAGTGGACAGCGGCTGAGACAGCAGTGGAAGACGGCGCCATGGTTATGGATACGCAGACGGCAGCGGCGTTTATCCGCATCGTAAATACAACGGATGAGGTACTGGAGCTGAATATCAGCAGCCTGGCAGTATCGCCGGTATATAAGGCGACTCCGAGCATCTCGACCTCTATGGGAACCTATCAGGATTATTCAATTGATAAAGCTCTGGATGGAAGCATGGATACGAAATTCTGGTCTAATGCAGCTCCGTCAGCAGGAAGCTATATCCAGGTTGATCTCGGAAAGGTTATGCCGCTGTATGATATCAAAGGCTATTTTGATATGACAGACAGCTTCAACAATGGAAAAGTAGAGATATCGCAGGACGGTATCCAGTGGACAGAGGTCGGCGCGATCGCGTATGAGACAGTCAACGGCAAGTACGTTACGACAAACAACGCGGAAGGCGCGATGGCAAGATACTTCCGTTTCACAAACAATGCAAGCCAGACCAGCTGGATTCAGCTGTTCGAGGTGGAGTTTAATACAACGGTGGCGACGGGAGACGACATGGTAATCGTCACTGAGGCAAGCAATGGAGAAGATCATGTCTATGCTGCAGACGGTGACCTTTCCACCGCATATGCTCCTGAGACCGTAGAAGACGGGGATTACCTCATTTACCATACTACGCGTATAACAAACATCGGCGTCCTCCGTATCCTGCAGAGCGGAGACGCAGTCTGCAATGCGGCGGTTTCGATCCGGACGGCAGGCTCAGATGAATGGAAAGAGATAGGTATCCTTGATGCCGCTCTTACAGAGCTTGAGATCAATGATACAGTTCTTGAAGTGAAGCTTACATTCCATGAGGGGAATCCGGCTCCTGTGATCTATGAGATCATTCCTTCAGCCGGCACAGAGAAGCCGGAAGAACCGGACAAAGAGATTTCCACGGCAGTTCTTGAATACGCGATTGAGCTGGCGAAAGATACAGACACAGACGGCGTTATCGATGCAGTCAAAGAGAACTTTGAGAAGGCGCTGCAGAATGCACAGGATATTCTTGCACGAGTACAGTCCGGCGACAAGGCAGTGACGCAGAATCAGGTGGACGATGCATGGCGCAGCCTGATTAAAGCAATGCAGTACATGGAGTTCAAAGAGGCAGATAAGAGCGATCTTGCGAAGGTGATCGCACTGGCTGAGGAGATGAACGGTAATCTGGATGCGTATCTGGATGAAGGAAAACCGGCGTTCACAGCGGCTCTTGCAGATGCAAAAGAAGTCTATGCAGACGAGCTTGCTTCTCAGGAAGAGGTAACCGGCGCATGGCAGAAGCTCCTGGACGCTATTGTGAATATGATGCTCAAGCCGGATAAAGGTCTCCTTGAAGACCTGATCAGCCAGGCAGAGGGACTCAACGCGGCTGACTACGAGGCGGAGAGCTTCTCGGCAATGCGCAGCGCTCTTGTGGATGCAAAGGATGTATTCGCGAATGAGAATGCAACTGAGGAAGAAGTGGCGACATCTGTGGCAGCTCTGGAAGAGGCGCTCGCAAAACTGACACCGGTCAGCACGGGCGGCGAACAGCAGAGCGGAGATACCGGCAGCAGTCAGTCGGGGGCTGGAAACAGCACACAGGGCCAGGCAGGCGGCACTGAAGACAAGGATAATACGCCGTCTTCTAAGACCTCCGGAGCAAAAGCTGTAAACACCGGCGATGCGGCGGGAGTACTTCCGTTTGCGGCGGCAGCGGCAATGGCAGCAGCGGCAGGAGCAGCAGTTCTCTTAAAGAAAAAAGAGGAAAACTAAAAACTTCGAAGAAAACGAGACAACAGATTTAGACTGATCTGAGTGAGAGATCGGCCGCACGGATTTCACTGCCGTGCGGCTGATTCTTTTATGTCCTTGACGTGTTACAATGAATCCGAGCTTTTTCTTGTCCTTTCTGAGAGAAAACAGTATAATATGTATCATGGAAAATAATAATTTTGATATACAGGAAGAATTAAAAAAGCTTCCGGGGAGACCCGGAGTCTATATTATGCACGATGAGAAGGACAATATCATCTATGTGGGAAAGGCGGTCAGCCTCAAGAACCGTGTCAGGCAGTATTTTCAGAGCAGCAGGAATAAGGGTGTCAAGATCGAGCAGATGGTGACGCACATCCGCCGCTTTGAGTATATTGTGACGGATTCCGAGCTTGAGGCGCTTGTGCTGGAGTGTAATCTGATCAAGGAGCACCGCCCGAAGTATAATACGATGCTCATGGATGACAAGACATATCCGTTCATCAAAGTGACGACCGGCGAGGCGTTTCCGCGGGTCATTCTTTCCCGCAAGATGCTGAAGGACAAGGCGAAATATTTCGGGCCCTTCACAAGCGCCCAGGCAGTCAGGGATACGATTGACCTGATACACAAGCTGTATCATGTCAGGAGCTGCAATCGGAATCTGCCAAGGGATACAGGAAAAGAGAGACCCTGCCTGAACTATCACATCAAGCAGTGCGACGCTCCGTGCCAGGGGTATATTTCGCAGGAGGAGTACGGGAAGTCGATCAGCGAAGTGATCCGTTTCCTGAACGGAAATTATGACAGTATTCTCGGAGAGCTCGAGCAGAAGATGAATGCTGCGTCGGAGGCGCTTGAGTTTGAGCGTGCTATTGAGTACAGAGAACTTCTGAACAGCGTGAAGAAGGTGGCGCAGAAGCAGAAGATAACCGACTCCAGCGGTGAGGACAGAGATGTCCTGGCAGTGGCGGCGGAAGAAGAGGACGCGGTCGTACAGGTCTTCTTTATCCGGGGCGGCAGGCTGATCGGCAGGGATCATTTTTATCTGCGGATCTCAAAGGGAGAGAGCTGCGGGAGCATCCTGGACAGCTTTATCAAGCAGTACTATGCAGGGACACCCTATATACCCGGAGAGCTGATGCTTCAGGAAGACGTGGAGGAGAGAGCGCTCCTGGAGACATGGCTGACGTCAAAGAGAGGACAGAAGGTATCCCTGAGGATTCCAAAGAAAGGCTCAAAAGAGAAGCTCGTAGAGCTCGCTGCCGAGAACGCAAGGCTTGTGCTGTCAAAGGACAAAGAGCGCCTGAAGCGCGAGGAGGGCAGGACGATCGGGGCAGTGAAGGAGATTTCGGCTCTCCTGGGAATCGACGGGATCACAAGGATGGAGGCATATGATATCTCAAACACGAATGGATTTGAGTCGGTCGGCTCCATGGTCGTCTATGAACACGGCAGGCCGAAGCGCAACGATTACAGGAAATTTAAGATAAAAGGCATCAAGGGCGCCGATGACTACGGCAGTATGAGAGAGGTGCTGACCAGGCGTTTCACCCACGGACTGCGGGAGAGACAGGAAAATAAGGAGCTCGGGAAATTCACAGTATTTCCCGACCTGATCCTGATGGACGGCGGAAAAGGGCAGGTCAATGTGGCGCTCCAGGTGCTGGACGAGCTGCATCTGGATATCCCGGTATGCGGGATGGTAAAGGATGATTACCACAGGACAAGAGGGTTATATTATCAGAATGAGGAGATCCCGATCGACAAATCCTCAGAGGCGTTCCGGCTGATCACCAGGATTCAGGATGAAGCCCACAGGTTTGCGATCGAATACCACAGACAGCTCAGGGGCAAGGGACAGGTGCATTCGATCCTGGACGATATCGACGGGATCGGGCCGGCAAGAAGGAAGGCGCTCATGCGCCATTATCTCAGCCTGGATGCGATCCGGGCGGCGAGTGTGGAAGAGCTTGCAAAAATTCCATCCATGAATGAAAAAGCCGCCGAATCGGTATACAACTTTTTTCATTAGTGATATAATAAACCCATAACGGCAAGCTCAGAACTTCCGGGGAAATACGGCTCCCGCCGCATTTTCTGCGGCGGCCGCCGGAAGTTCTATGTGAGTAAGCAATAGAAGAAAAGGAGAAAAATAAATGGATCATGGCGTAACGCTGACGGAAGTCGTTCAGAAAATGGATTTAAAAAATCTCACGCCGGATGTGGAACTGATCGGAAAGGAAGTGAACATTCCGGATGTAAACAGACCGGCGCTGCAGCTGACCGGTTTTTTTGAACATTTTGATTCTGACCGGGTTCAGATCATCGGATATGTAGAATACACATATCTGCAGACTCTCACTGAGGAACGGAAGACAGAAATATATGAAAAAATGCTGGAGCACAAAGTGCCGTGCGTCATATTCAGCAGGAGCCTTCAGCCCGAGGAAAGCTTCCTCAGGATTGCAAAGGAGAGGGATGTCCCCATACTCAGCACGGAAAAGAAAACCTCATCCTTTATGGGCGAGCTGATCCGCTGGCTGAATGTAAAGCTTGCACCCTGCATTTCTATCCACGGAGTGCTTGTCGACGTATACGGCGTCGGCGTCCTTATCATGGGAGAGAGCGGCATCGGAAAGAGTGAGGCTGCGCTGGAACTGATCAAGAGAGGACACAGGCTTGTGACAGACGATGTGGTAGAGATCAGAAAGGTCAGCGACGACACGCTGGTAGGTTCAGCACCTGATATCACAAAGCATTTTATCGAACTCCGCGGTATCGGCATCGTGGACGTGAAATCGATGTTCGGTGTACAGAGCGTCAGAGAGACGCAGAACATTGATCTTGTCATCACTCTGGAAGACTGGAGCAGAGACAAAGAGTATGACAGGCTTGGGCTTGAAGAGGAATATACAGAATTTCTCGGAAACAAGGTCGTATGCCACAGCATTCCGATCCGCCCGGGAAGAAATCTTGCGATCATTGTTGAGTCCGCAGCAGTCAACCACAGACAGAAACAGATGGGTTACAACGCTGCGCAGGAGCTCTATAAGAGAGTACAGGAAAATCTTGCCAGGAGGCAGGGATTATAAAAAGAAATGAGATAGGAGAGGGTATTGTTATGAAGTATTGTTTTGGAGTAGACATTGGCGGAACGACTGTGAAAATGGGACTGCTGGAAGAAGAAGGGAAGATTGTCGACAAGTGGGAGATCACAACAGATACATCGGAGGAAGGGAAAGCAATCCTTCCTAATGTGGCGGCTTCCATAGCGAAGAAAATGGAAGAACACGGTCTGACAAAAGAAGATATTATCGGGGTCGGCGCAGGGGTGCCTGCTCCGGTAACTGCCGAGGGAATTGTGAACGGAAGCGCGAATCTCGGATGGAATTATAAAGAGGTCAAGAAAGAACTGGAAGAGCTCACAGGCATGAAGGCCTGCATCGGCAATGACGCGAATGTCGCTGCTCTCGGCGAGATGTGGAAGGGCGGCGGAGCTGGCGAGAAGAATTTGATCATGGTTACGCTGGGAACAGGCGTCGGCGGCGGAGTGATCATCAACGGCAAAGTCCTTGTTGGGGCAAACGGAGCGGGCGGAGAGATCGGTCACCTCTGCGTGAATTATGAAGAGAAAGATCGATGCGGATGCGGCAGCTGCGGATGTCTTGAGCAGTATGCATCAGCAACCGGCATCGTCCGTCTGGCGAAGAAAAAGCTGGGACAGGAGCTGCGCCCGACGATCCTGACGAAGGAAGATGTGACGGCGAAAGATGTATTTGATGCGGTCAAGGCCGGAGATGAGATCGCGAAGGAGATCGCTGTGGAGTTCGGAAGATATCTCGGCTATGCGCTCGCCAACCTGGCGGCTGTCCTCGATCCGGCTGTCATCGTGATCGGCGGAGGCGTATCCAAGGCAGGAGAAGTGCTCCTCTCGTATATAAGAGAACCGTTTATGGAGCGCGCGTTCTTTGCAAATAAGAATGTAAAGTTTGCGCTTGCGACGCTCGGCAATGACGCGGGAATCTGCGGAGCAGCCAAGCTGGTGCTGGAAGACTGATGTGGAAGTGTTCTGCCCGCGCTGTATATGACTGATGCTTCTCGGGAGCAGAAAAAGAGATAAGATTTAAACAGGCTGCGGACAGGCCGGAAGAGATTCCGGTCTGCCCGCAGCCTGTTTTGTTTCATAAGGAACTTTGTTTCCTCTTTGGCTGATGCCGGTCCGAATCATGCGCCGGGACCCGCGGCAGGGCTTGAACCAAGAGAAAAGCAGGCGGTACGCTGTAAAGCGTATCGCCTGCTGAAATCTGTCTGCTATTATTCCGAAGATGGAGGCTGTGTGGTTCCTCCCGGCGCAGAAGGATCTGCCGGCTGAGACGGTTCGGTTTCGGATGAACCGTCGGGGTTATCCGGATTCTGCGTTGTATCTGTGCCGTCGTCTGGCTTCTCGTCATCACTGTCGCTGTCGTCGTCAGGATCGGTGTAGGTGTAGTGTCCTGAGCAGCTCTGTGTCGGCACATTGTCCTCAGCGAAATACTCTGTTCTGGAAGGACAGCTGCTTGTTGCGAGAAGTCCTGTCGAGGTGCAGATAGACCGCTGCACTACAGTAGTCGGAATGGTGAAATCTTTATATGCAAGATTTTCATGGATTCTCTCCATAATATTTCTCCAGAGACGCTGATGCCAGCTCTGGCTCTGACCGGACATCGCCTTGTTGCTGTCGTACCCGCCCCATACGGAAGCGGTATAATACGGCGTAAATGCGGAGATCCA
>CALWQS010000046.1 GCA_944383745.1 uncultured Mediterraneibacter sp.
ACATCAGAGTCGACGAAGAAGAGCCGGTTGAGCCGGGCGGAGATATTTCCACAGCAGTTCTGGAATACGCGATCGAGCTTGCGGAAAGCGTGAGCACAGATGGTGTTGTAGACGCAGTGAAAGAAAACTTTGAGAAAGCGCTGCAGAATGCAAAAGACGTCCTTGCAAAAGTTGAGGCGGGAGACGCCGCAGTGACACAGAACGAAGTAGACACGGCATGGAAAGAGCTCATCAAGGCAATGCAGTATATGGAGTTTGAGAAAGGCGATAAGACCGATCTTGAAAAAGTCATTGCATTGGCGGATGAGATGAACAATAATCTTGATTCCTACCTTGATGCAGGAAAAGACGCGTTCACAAGTGCTCTTGCAGCGGCAAAAGAAGTCTATGCAGACGGAAATGCAATGCAGGATGAAGTGGACACAGCATGGAAGAACCTGATGAACGCCATGGCAGAGCTGAGGCTGGCGCCGAGCAAAGAGCTGCTCGAGGATCTGATCAGCCAGGCGGAGGGTCTCAACGAGGCTGACTACGAGGCGGAGAGCTTCTCGGCAATGCGCAGCGCTCTTGCGGATGCAAAGGATGTATTCGCAAATGAGAATGCAACTGAGGAAGAAGTAGCGACATCTGTGGCAGCTCTGGAAGAGGCGCTCGCACAGCTGACACCGGTTTCCACCAGTGGAGACAGCGGACAGGCTGGAACAGGAAACGACGTTCAGGCTGATGCCGGAACCGGCAGCCAGACAAGCGGCTCATCTGACAGCGGCAATAGTTCTTCAAATACGTCCGGATCAAAGGCAGTAAAGACCGGAGATACGGCGAATGTGCTTCCGTTTGCAGCGGCGGCAGCTATAGCGGCCGGGGCAGCGGTAATTGCTCTTAAGAAAAAAGAAGACAAATAATTCACGGCGCTGAGGCGCAGTGAGAAAGAAAGGGGGCAGGATGCCAAAAGCATCCTGCCCCCTTTTTCGCGGTGTGCGGCCGGAAAGACATGCCCCGGTCATTCGGGATGCATGGCTTCGTGTTCACGCCGTATCTCTTCAAAACAGTCGGGCGCGGTCCAGCGGCTGTTGGTCGGCGTCAGGACTGCTTTGTAAGGAAATGGGCCTGCGCCGCACCGCCTGAGCGCAGCGAGAGCCTGATCCAGCCTGTTCCCTTCCAGAAAGCAGAATACGAACAGTGTGCCGGGAAGCTCGCCGCCTGTATACGCTCCTTCGGCGGGAGGCATATCTTTGATGCCTGCTAGAACGCCGAGCGGCTGATTGTACTGCTCGGGGCTGACCTTTTTCAGGCGTACGCGCAGTGGGAAGAGAGCCATCTCGATTTTTAAGAGCGTTTCCCTTTCCGGAGGATTGAAAAGTAAGATCGTTTCTTTCATAGCAGAGATTTCTCCTTAATCTTTCATTTTTATTGAGCGTGGATCGCTGAGGATCCGCCGACATCCTTATTGTAGTGCAGCGGGAGAGAAAAGAAAAGGGGAAAACAGGCGGGGCACAGTCTGCGGGGAGCGTCATATATTGTAAGTAAGAAAAGAGCGCCTTGCGGGGATACGCTGCGTACTGCTGGATATATGCTGTATGTATGCCGCTGTACTCTGTATGTGCCGGCGCCGTGAACTGCGGGAGGACAGGAATGAGAATCTGTGAACTGCGAGACAAGGAGGTCGTCAATATCTGCAGCGGCAGAAGGCTGGGGTGTGTGGTGGATGTGGAGATCAATATCTGCACTGGCGAGGTGGAGGCGATCGTGATCCCGGGACCGGGAAGGATCTGCGGCTTCTTCGGGACAGACTGCGAATATGTGATCCCTTTCGGCTGCATCAGGAAGATCGGTCCGGACATTATACTCGTGGAGATCCAGGAAGAAAAGTTTTTGCAAAAGTTTTAGATGTTGTGTATAATAAAGGGAATGAAAGGAAAGGCGGAACATACTATGAGATGTCCATATTGCGGAAACCCTGATACAAGAGTGATCGATTCCCGGCCGGCGGAGGACAAGAGCTCCATCCGCAGGAGGCGTTCCTGCGACGAGTGCGGCAGAAGGTTCACGACCTATGAGAAGGTGGAGACGATCCCCCTGATCGTCATTAAGAAAGATAACAACCGTGAACAGTATGAGCGGTCCAAGATAGAGAGCGGCGTGCTGAGCGCCTGCTATAAGAGACCCGTTCCGGCGGATCAGATTCAGAAGACTATCGATGCGATCGAGAGAGAGATCTTCAACCGGGAAGAGAAGGAGATCCCGAGCAGTGTGATCGGCGAGATCGTGATGGACAAGCTGAAAGACCTTGATCCTGTCGCCTATGTGCGGTTTGCTTCGGTGTACAGAGAGTTCAAGGACGCGAGTACGTTTATGGATGAGCTGAAGAAGTTCCTTCAGTAAAACACATTGAGGAATAAAATAAAATCGGTTATACTCATAGCAGGGTAGAGCCGATTTTTTTTGCCCGAAAGAAATGGGGAAGGCGGATATGAGGACATATAAACTGACGGTCGCCTATGACGGCACCGGTTATCAGGGCTGGCAGCGGCAGGCGAATACAGAGAATACGATACAGGGAATACTGGAGAGGTGCATTTCAGAAGAAGCCGGATATGCTGTGGAGGTGAACGGCTCAGGGAGAACAGATGCGGGCGTCCACGCGGAAGGGCAGACAGCCAGCGTGGCGCTGCACGGCCTGGCGGGAGATGATTTTTTCCTGGAACGGGTGAACGGGCTTCTGCCGCCGGATATACGGATCCTGGAGGCGGAGCTTGTGAGAAACGGGTTCCATGCGAGGAAGAGCGCGAAGGGCAAGGTGTATGAGTATCACATTGATACCGGTGAGAAGCCGGATGTGTTTACAAGAAGATACTGCTGCCATTATCCGCGGGAGCTGGATCTTTCCGCGATGCGCAGGGCGGCGGGGTATCTGACCGGAACGCATGAATTTGCAGGGTATACGGATAAAAAAGAGGAAAAGTCCACAAAGAGGACGATTTATGCTATAATAGTCAGCGGACAAGGCAGACGGGTGACGATCCGGTATGAGGGCACAGGTTTTCTCTATCATATGGTGCGCATACTTACAGGCACCCTGATCGAAGCAGGCGCCGGGGAGCGCACACCCGAGAGTGCGGCGGACGCGCTGAGGACTCTGGAGCGGAGCCGGGCGGGATTTCTGGCTCCGGCGAGGGGGCTGTTCCTGAAAGAGGTGCATTATTGAGCGGAAGAGACGGAGGAAGCAGAATGAAACTGATATCATGGAATGTAAATGGCATACGCGCGTGTGTTCAGAAGGGATTTCTGGACTTTTTCAGTGAGGCGGACGCTGATATCTTCTGCATCCAGGAGACGAAGATGCAGGAGGGGCAGCTTGTCCTTGACCTGGAAGGCTATCATCAGTACTGGAACTATGCGGTGAGAAAGGGATATTCGGGAACCGCAGTGTTTACAAAGAAGGAGCCGCTTTCTGTGAGCTATGGGATCGGCATAGAGGAACATGACCAGGAAGGCCGTGTGATTACCTGTGAGTTTGAAGATTTCTATTTCGTCACAGTATACACGCCAAATTCACAGAACGAGCTGGCGCGGCTTGACTATCGGATGAAGTGGGAGGATGACTTCCGCGGATATCTGAAAAAGCTGGAGGAAAGCAAGCCTGTCATCGTGACGGGAGACATGAACGTGGCTCACGAGGAGATTGACCTGAAGAACCCGAAGACGAACAGAAAGAATGCGGGCTTTACCGACGAGGAGCGGCAGAAGTTCACGGAGCTTCTCAACGCGGGCTTCATTGATACATTCCGCTACTTTTACCCGGATCAGACGGGGATTTATTCGTGGTGGTCCTACCGGTTCAGCGCCCGGGCGAAGAACGCGGGGTGGCGCATCGACTATTTCTGCGTGTCGGAGAGCCTGAAGGACAGGCTTCAGGACGCGAAGATACTGACGGATGTGATGGGATCGGACCACTGCCCGGTCGAGCTTGACCTTGCGGACTGACCGGAGGTTCAGGCCTGCCCGCAGCATGATTTTATTCATATAGAAAGAAGGAAAATGACAATGACAAAGATAGATATTATCTCCGGATTTCTCGGAGCCGGTAAGACAACCCTGATCAAGAAGCTGCTCTCGGAGGCGTTCAGCGGAGAGCAGGTCGTCCTGATTGAGAATGAGTTCGGAGAGATCGGGATCGACGGCGGATTCCTGAAGGAATCCGGGATCGAGATCAGGGAGATGAACTCAGGGTGCATCTGCTGCTCTCTGGTGGGTGACTTCGGCAAGTCGCTCCATGAAGTGGTCGATACGTACCATCCGGACCGCATCCTGATCGAGCCGTCGGGTGTGGGCAAGCTGTCAGACGTCATCAAGGCGGTGCAGGATGTGCAGGCGGAGATCGACGCTGAGCTCAACAGTTTTACGACAGTTGTGGATGTGACGAAGTGCAGGATCTACCGCAAGAACTTCGGCGAGTTTTTCAGCAACCAGATCGAGTATGCGGGAGCGGTCATCCTGAGCCGTACGGACAAGGCGAAGCCGGAGAAGATTGAAGAGGGAATTGCGATCCTGCGCGAGCTCAACGATAAGGCGCCGTTCATCACGACCCCGATCTCGCAGCTTTCGGGCAGTAAGATCTTGGAAACGATGGAGTCCGGCAAGTCGCTGGAGGAAGAGCTTCTCGCGGAAGTGATCTGCCCGGAGTGCGGAGAGCACCATGAGCACGGCGAGTGCTGCGGCCATGATCATCACCATGAGCATGAAGAGCATGACCATGAGCATGGACATCACCACGATCACGAGGACCATGATCATCATCATGACCACGGGGACTGCTGCGGGCACGATCATCATCACGGCCACGAGGGACATCATCATGCAGATGAGATCTTCACAAGCTGGGGACGCGAGACGATCCACACTTACACAAGAGAGCAGATCTCTGAGATCTTGAAGCAGCTTGAGAGCAGCGATGCGTATGGAAATGTGCTCCGTGCAAAGGGAATGGTTTCAGGCGTTGAAGGCGAGTGGATTTATTTTGACATGGTGCCGGGCGAGCATGAGGTGCGGACAGGCGCGCCGGAATATACGGGAAGGATCTGTGTGATCGGAGCTGAACTGAAGGAAGACAGGCTGGCGGAGCTGTTCGGGATCGCGTAAGCGGAGAGACGGACGCCGGAAGGACAGATAGGAGAGACGGATAAAATGAGAGAACCCGATGTAATGGTATATCTGATGACAGGATTCCTGGACAGCGGAAAGACTCAGTTCCTGGACTTTACACTGAAGCAGGATTATTTCCAGATTGAAGGGAAGACCCTGCTGATCCTCTGCGAAGAGGGCGAGGGCGAGTATAACCCCATGGAGCTTCTGAGATACGGTGTGGTGATCGAGCGAGTGGAAGACCAGGAAGATTTTACAGAGGAATGGCTGGGAGAGATGGACCGGAAGCACGAGCCCGAGCGGGTCGTTATCGAGTATAACGGGATGTGGAAGGTGAGTGATTTTGAGAAAATGAAGCTCCCGGCAGGATGGGTGGTTGAGCAGAAGATCACGACGGTAGATGCGAGCACATTCCAGATGTATCTGACCAATCTGAAACCGCTTTTTGTAGAAATGGTGAGAGGTGCGGAGCTGGTGCTGTTCAACCGCTGCGAGGACAAGAAGCCTCTTGCCGGATACCGGAGGAGCGTGAAGGTGGTCAGCCCCCAGGCAGAGGTTATTTTTGAGGATGAGAGCGGGGAGGTCGACAATATTTTCGAGGACGAGGTGCCGTATGACCTGAATGCCCCGGTGATCGAGATCAGGCGTGAGGATTACGGAATCTGGTACGTGGACATGATGGAGCACCCCGAGAGATACAAGGGAAAAGTCGTGGAGTATACGGCGAAGGTGCTCAAGCCGAAAGCATTTCCGTCGAAAGTATTTCTGCCGGGACGTATGGCGATGACATGCTGTGCGGATGACACCTCGTTCCTGGGATATGTGTGCAGGAGCGCATATGCGCCGAAGCTGAAGGCAGGACAGTGGGTGAAAATACGGGCGAAAGTCCGGTTTGCCAATCTGTCGGTGTACCGCGGAGAGGGTCCGGTCCTTGAAGCGGAAAATATAGAGCCGGCAGAGCCGATAGAGGAACTGGTATATTTCAATTAATTAGAGCGAGAGCTCAGAGGGCGTGCAGAGCCGGGAAGATTTCAGCGCCCTCAGAAGACGAGGAGGTAAGAAGATGGAGAAAAAGTATGATGTAATCGCGCTCGGAGAGCTTCTGATCGATTTTACGATGAACGGACAGAGCGAGCAGGGGAATAATATGTTCGAGGCATGCCCGGGCGGAGCGCCGTGCAATGTGCTGGCGCTGCTCAACAAGATGGGGAAGAAGACGGCGTTCCTCGGGAAGGTAGGACAGGATCAGTTCGGCAGGCTTCTGAGGGATACGATAACAGAAGCCGGGATCGACGCGTCCCATCTTGTGATGGATGAAGAGGTGAACACCACCCTGGCATTTGTCCATACATTTCCGGACGGGGACAGGGAGTTTTCCTTCTATCGCAATCCGGGAGCGGATATGATGCTGAAGCCGGAGGAAGTAGATCCGGAGTTCATAGGACAGACAAAGCTTTTCCATTTCGGGACGCTTTCTATGACCCACGAGGAGGTGCGCGAGGCGACGAAAAAAGCGCTGAAGGCTGCGAAGGAGAGCGGATGCCTGATCTCCTTTGACCCGAACTTAAGGCCGCCGCTCTGGAGCTCCCTTGATCTTGCGAAAGAGCAGATGGAGTATGGCTTCGGCTTCTGCGATATCCTGAAGATCTCGGACAATGAGATCCAGTTTGTCTCTGGAAAAGAAGACTATGACGAGGGGATCGCTTATCTCCAGGAGAAATACAATATTCCGCTGATCCTCCTGACAATGGGAAAAGAAGGAAGCCGCGCCTACTATAAAGGAATGCGGGTAGAGCGTCCGGGATTCTCAGTAAAGGCGATCGAGACGACCGGCGCGGGAGATACCTTCTGCGGAAGCTCCCTGAACTACATACTGGAGCATGGATTTGATGATCTGACGGAAGAGCAGCTGGGCGAACTGCTTACATTCGCCAACGCGGCAGCGGCGATTGTGACGACGAAGAAAGGCGCGATCCGGTCTATGCCTGAGAGGGCGGAAGTGGAAGCGCTGATAGGAAAATAGAAATAATATAACATTTTGACTGTTCTACTTAACGTATGAGGCTACCTTCTCCTCCTGTCTTATATATATAATACGGGGTACAGAAATGAAACCGGTATATTACAGGAGGAAAAGAAGATGGAGATAGCATTTAAAGAAGCGGTCAAAACGTTTCATCTTTACAACGACCAGATCAGCTACATCATGCAGGTGCTTCCGAACGGGCAGATGGGGCAGCTGTATTTTGGAAAAAAAGTTCATGACAGAGAGGATTTTTCTTACCTCCTGGAGACTTTACCCCGTCCTATGTCATCCTGCGTGTTCACAGACAGCAAGTCTTTCAGCCTGGACCACATCCGCCAGGAGTATCCGTCTTATGGAACGGGAGACTACAGGACGCCTGCGGTGGAGGTGCTCCAGGAGAACGGCAGCAGGATCATCAATTTTGTCTATAAAGGACATCGCATTATAAGTGGAAAACCTAGGCTTGAAGGGCTCCCTGCCACCTATGTCGAAGAGGAGAAGGAAGCGGCTACACTGATCCTGTCCCTGGAAGATGAACTCACAGGCCTTTCTCTTGAGCTTTCTTATACGATCTTTGACGGCCAAAGCGTCATTGCGAGGAGCGCCCGGTTTGTGAACGGAGGAACGGAGGATCTGCATCTTACCAATGCGATGAGCCTGTGCCTGGATCTCCCGGATCACGCCTATGACTGGATGCAGTTCTCAGGGGCGTGGGCGCGGGAAAGGCATGTTAAGGTGCGTCCCCTGGAAGAAGGCGTGCAGTCTGTTGGAAGCAGAAGGGGACACTCATCCCACGAGCACAATCCGTTCATTATATTGAAGCGGCACCATACAGATGAGTTCCAGGGGGAGGCTGTCGGGTTCAGTTTTATCTACAGCGGCAATTTCCTCGCCCAGGCGGAGGTCGGTTCCCACGGTACTGCGAGGATACTTATGGGAATACATCCGGACTGTTTTGATTGGAAACTGGAGCCGGGAGAGGCGTTCCAGACGCCGGAGGCTGTAATGGCCTACACGGATAAGGGCTTGAATGACCTGAGCCAGACTTTCCACTGCCTGTATCAGAAGAGGCTTGCCAGAGGGTACTGGAGAGACAGACCGCGTCCGATCCTCATCAATAACTGGGAAGCCACCTATATGGATTTTGACGAGGAGAAGATACTGGAGATTGCCAGGAAAGCGAAAGAATGCGGTGTAGAGCTCTTTGTGCTGGATGACGGATGGTTCGGGAAGCGGTGTACGGAGCATGCAGGCCTGGGAGACTGGATACCGAATCGGGACCGTCTTCCGGATGGTATCGCCGGACTGGCGCGCCGTATCGGGGAGCTGGGAATGAAGTTCGGCCTTTGGTTTGAGCCGGAAATGGTAAATAAGGATTCGGATCTTTACCGGGCTCACCCGGACTGGATACTCCATGTGCCCGGCAGGCCGTCGAGCCACGGAAGATTTCAATATGTGCTGGACTTTTCGAGGAAAGAAGTAGTCGACTGCATTTACGGCATGATGGAAAAGATCCTGCGGGAGGCAGACATCTCTTATATCAAATGGGATATGAACCGAAGTATTACAGAGTGCTTCAGTCCTGCTCTTCCCGCGGACAGGCAGGGCGAGGTGTTCCACAGATATATTCTCGGCGTATATGACCTGTATGAGAGGCTGATCGAAAACTTCCCTCACATTCTCTTCGAGTCCTGTGCAAGCGGAGGCGCACGTTTTGATCCGGGCATGCTCTATTATGCGCCGCAGGCGTGGACGAGCGATGATACGGATGCAGTGGAGCGGCTGAAGATTCAGTACGGAACATCTTACTGCTATCCGGTGAGCAGCATGGGGAGCCATGTATCCGCCGTGCCAAACCACCAGACGGGAAGGACCGCACCCCTGCACACAAGGGCAAATGCAGCGTACTTTGGTACATTCGGGTATGAACTTGATCTGAATGCCCTGGATGAAGAGGAACAGGAGAAGATAAAAGAGCAGATCCGGTTTATGAAAGAGTACCGCAGTCTTTTCCAGTTCGGCACTTTCTACCGGCTGGAGAGCCCGTTTGAGGGAAATGTGACCGGCTGGATGGTGGTGAGCGAGGATAAGAAAGAGGCGGCCGTCGGATGGTTCCGGGTACTCAGCGGAACAAACCAGCCTTACACGAGAATGCGTCTGGAGGGACTGGATGAAAGCCTTCTGTACGATATCACGGTCCGCCGTGATAATGAGAAGCCATTTGGGACTTTTTACGGAGATGAGCTGATGAACATCGGGCTCGTCACATCGGACGCCGTGAGCGGGGAGATCCCGGGAGGAGAGGGGCTTATGGATTTTGAATCCAGGCTTTTCCTTCTGAAAGCGGAGATGCAGGAAGGCTGAGCGATGCCAAAATATTTTTGAAAGAGAATGGTTATGAGCGGGAAGAAAGGCGCCGCACAGTTATTTCGCTATGCGGTGCGTATTCCTCCACTCGCGGGGAGATACCCCGTAGGTGTTCTTGAAAGCTCTTGAAAAATGAAGCTGATTGGGGTATCCAACGGCATTTCCCACATCTCCGATGGACAGCGTCGTCAGCTTGAGCAGTTCTGTCGCTTTGACCATACGGTAGTCCATGAGAAATTCTTTTGGGGATTTTCCGACGGCATCCTTGAAGATCCGTCCGAAATAGCTCCGGTTCAGGCCGCAGACTTCTGCGATGCCTTCCACGGATATGTCATTCTGGAAGTTCTGTTCTATGTAGGACAGAGCTTCTTTTATATAGAAGTCCCGGACGCTGCCTTCTGAGGAGAGCCGCATCGAGGCGGAAGAGCGCGACATATAATCAATAAACAGGTACAGGTGCCCGATCAGATGAAACGGCGATTCATTACTGTGCTCCGCCATATAGAGCAGTTCTTTTTTCATCTCTTCACGCAGTTCTTTGGAGTGGGCATGGTAAACCGGGCTGTCCGGAGTCAGGCCTGCAATTTCTATAATCTCTTTTGCGCGGAGCCCGTCAAATTCTACCCAGACGTATTCCCAGGGGAGGTGGGAATCAGCTACATAGGTGTTGATCTGGCGCGGAAAGATCATAAACCCCTGTCCGCTTTTGATCTGATAGTGATGTGTCTCTCCATGGGAGTCGTTTGCCATAAGCTTTCCGGTTCCGGAGAGGATATAGTGGAACAGATAGTGGTTTCGGGAAGCAGGACCGAAGGAATGGGCTGGTTCGCAGCGTTCCCGGCCGAACTGATACAGTCCCAGATCAACAAAGTTTTCATTTGGAAATACGGAAAATATGAGATTGCTCATGATACACTCCTCCTGGGAAAAAGAAATAAGATAATTATAATATACCAAAATGCGACCCTATTTGGCAATAGAAAAGTATAAGTCGCATAGAGGTATAAAAAGCGATTATAGCGATATTCATAGAGGCATTTTGGGATGTTATAATCTTGACAGAAACAAAAAAGCTGAAAGGAAGGAGCTGAAACTATTATGAAAAGGAAAAATGCGATCAGTGCTGTCCTGGCTGTGGCCATGCTGACAGCCGCCATTCTTCCGGGATGCAGTTCAGGGGGAGACAGCGGTGTTACCGAGATTGAGATCCTTCAGTACAAGCCCGAGGCCGCCACGTATTTTGACCAGGTGGAAGAACAGTTCAATGCATCTCACGACGACATTCACCTGACGATCAGTTCTCCGAATGATGCGAGTACGATCCTGCGTACCCGTTTCATCAGGGAGGACTATCCGGACATCATCGGAATTGGAGGAGATATCAACTACTCCTACTATGTAGATGCGGATATCCTTGCCGATGTATCGGATTATCCGGGTCTGGCTGACGTCAAACAGTCTTATCTGGATATCCTGGAGAATCTTGAGATCACCCCGAAGGACGGCACGTACGGCGTGCCTTATGTGGCGAACGCAGCGGGAATCCTCTACAACAAGGACATGTTCGAGGAACACGGATGGGAGATCCCGGAGTCATGGGGAGAGCTGATCGACCTCTGCGAGGAGATCAAGGCGGAAGGCATACTGCCGTTCTACTTCGGATTCCGTGACACATGGACCTGTCTGGCGCCATGGAACTCACTTGCAGTCGATCTTGCGCCGGCCGACACATGCCAGAGGGTAAATGCAGGAGAGACGACATTCTCCAAAGAGTATGTGGAAGTGGCTGAGAAGTGTCTTGAACTGGTCAGCTACGGACCGGAAGATCCGTTCGCATACGGGTATAACGATGCATGTACCGCATTCGCAAACGGGGAGTCCGCGATGTATCCGATCGGAAGCTATGCAGTGCCGCAGATCCTGTCGGTAAATCCGGAGATGAACATCGATTCCTTCGTGACGCCGGGAAATGACGACGCGTCCAAGAATACGCTGAACTCGGGCGTTGACCTTATGTTTGCGGTGACTGCAGAGTGCGAGAACAAGGAGGCTGCCTATGAAGTGCTCGACTTCCTGATGGAGGATGCGAACATTCAGGCATATATCGACGACCAGAATGCCGTTCCGTGTAAAGACGGCGACTTCGATCTTGCGCCGATGCTTGACGGCATGACATCATTTATCGAGTCCGGCAACATGACGGACTACCAGGATCACTACTATCCTTCAGAGATGGCGGCGGACGCACTCATCCAGACTTATCTGATCAATAAGGATGCGGATGCATTCCTTAAGGATTTCGATACACGCTGGCAGAGATATAACAGAGATATAATCCGTGCAGTCCAGGAATACAACGAAGAGCACGGAACCGCCGAGTAGGAAAGGAGTGGGGCAGATTATGAAAAAAGTAAATGACAGCAAGCGGACTTATATGCTGATCACCATACCGATCCTCGCACTGTTTGTCTGCTTTAACACGGTACCGCTGATCCGCGGTGTGATCTACAGTTTTACAAACTTTAAAGGTTTTGGAACATATGATTTTGTGGGGTTCCGCAACTATCTGGACCTGTTTACAGATCCGAGAATCGGAGGCTCCTATCTGTTCACGATCAAGCTGGCAGTCGTCGCGACGATTTTGACCAATGTGATCAGCCTTCTGCTGGCTCTCGGGCTCAACAGCAAGATTAAAGGAAAGACATTCCTGCGTGCGGCTTACTTCGTGCCGAACGTACTTGGAGCGCTGGTTGTAGGCTACATCTTCCAGTACTTCTTTACATACATCCTTCCGGGGCTGGGAGATGCGCTCGGAATCGATGCGCTGGGCGGAAGCATGCTCTCCAACAGCAAGACGGCATGGATCGCGATCGTGATCGTCTGCGCATGGCAGTCCATCGCGATGAACACGATCATCTATATCTCCGGTCTTCAGACAGTGCCGGAGGATGTGTATGAGGCAGGCGACCTGGACGGAGCTACCGGATGGAAGAAGTTCAGATACCTGACCTTCCCGCTGATCATCCCGTTCTTTACAATCAACATGGTTCTCTGTGTGAAGAACTTCCTGATGGTATTCGATCAGATCATGGCAATGACAAAAGGCGGACCGGAGCAGAGCACGGAGTCTATCTCCTACCTGATCTACAACAACGGTCTGTCGGGCGGAAGCTTCGGCTACCAGAGCGCCAACGCGGTTGTATTCTTCATCGTGATCGTTGCGATCTCCGTGGCGCAGATGACTATATCAAGTAAGAAGGAGGAACAGTTATAATGTATGAGAAAATGAAATCAAGAGTAAACTGGCCTGTTACAATCCTCCTGTGCATCGGTCTGATCACGGTGGCATTTCCGCTGTATATGACGATTGTTATCGCCTTCAAGCAGCCGACTGAGATGACGAACAGCATTTCCGGAATCCTTTCTCTTCCGGAGCAGTGGTCCCTGAGTAATTTCGCGCAGGCCATGGAGCTGACCGACTTCTGGCGCTCCCTCGGGAACAGCCTTCTGGTAACTATCAGCACGGTTGTGCTTTGTATCCTGCTCCACTCTCTGATGGGATATGCAGTGGGAAGAAATAAAGCGCACAGCAAGGTCTACAACCTGGTATATCTTTTCATTGTAAGCGGTATGTTCGTACCGTTTGCGATCCTGATGATGCCGCTTGCAAAACAGACCGCGGAGATGCATCTTGATAATTGGCTTGGCGTAATCCTGCTTTATGTGGTATTCTATATGCCGATGAACTTACTTCTGTATACAGGATATCTTGTAAATATTCCGATTGCGCTCGAGGAAGCGGCGAGAGTAGACGGAGCGAATACATGGACTACGTTCTGGAAGATTATTTTCCCGATCATGAAACCCATGCACGCGACGGTAGCTGTTATCACAGCGCTTGCAGTATGGAACGACGTTATGACGCCTCTGATCATTATGTCAGGAAAAGGGCAGAACACACTTCCGCTGGCACAGCTGACGTTCCAGACTCAGTTCGGTACGAACTACAATCTGGCGTTTGCGTCCTATCTGCTTGCACTGATTCCGATCATCATCTTCTATGTCATCTGCCAGAAGCAGATTATCAACGGCGTAGTGAACGGCGCTGTGAAGTAAATACATCCAGATGCATATAAGGCATCTGCCGCAGAGCGGGTTATGCACCGGAGACGGTGCATTTACCCGCTTTTGGACTTAATCATAAAAAAGACAGAGCAGGAGAGAGATTATGAGCATAATTTATGATGAAAAGCAGAAGACAATTACGCTGTATACAAAAAATACAGCGTATCAGATGCAGATCGACAGGTATGGATTTCTGCTGCACCTGTATTACGGGAAATATGCAGAGGGATGCATGGACTATCTGCTGACCTATTACGACAGAGGATTTTCCGGAAATCCGTATGATGCCGGAAATGACAAAACTTATTCTATGGATTCCCTGCCGCAGGAGTTCCCGTCGCTTGGGACTGGGGATTACCGCACGCCGGCATGTATTATCAAGAATACGGACCGCACGTACAGCAGTGATTTCCGCTATGAGAGCCACAGTATAAAAGCGGGAAAATATTCTCTGCCCGGGCTGCCGGCGGTCTACGCGGATGAGGATGAGGCGCAGACGCTGGAGGTCGTGCTGGAGGACCGTGTGACAGGAGTGAAGGCGGTGCTGCTCTACGGAGTGATTCCGGAGTTCGATGTGATTACCCGCTGCGTACGCATTGTCAATGCAAGCGGAGGCCACATTTCAGTCAAGAAGCTTGCCCCGGCCTGCCTTGACCTCCTGGGGGGAGAGTATGATTTTATTACGTTTTACGGCAGGCACGCTATGGAGAGAAACTGTCAGAGGCTGCCTGTCGGACACGGCGTTTCCAAGATCGGCAGCCTGCGCGGCACATCCAGCCACCAGTACAACCCGGCGGTCATCCTGGCGGAGCACGACGCGACGGAGGATGCGGGCGGCTGCTATGCGATGGCGTTTGTCTACAGCGGCGGTTTCCAGAGCGAGGCGGGCATGGACCAGTACTATCAGACGAGACTGCTCATGGGATTTTCTGAGGAGCAGTTCGCATATCCGTTGAACGCGGGAGAGGAATTTCAGTCGCCGGAGGTCATTATGAGTTATTCGGCGGAAGGGCTTGCGAAGCTCTCGCAGAACTTCCACCGGTGTATCCGCACGCACCTCTGCAGAGGAAAATATAAGGAGACGGTGCGCCCGATCCTGCTGAACAGCTGGGAGGCGTCATATTTTGACTTTACAGGCGAGAGCCTTCTGAAGCTCGCAGAGCAGGCGGCGGAGCTCGGCATCGAGATGTTCGTCATGGACGACGGCTGGTTCGGAAACAGGGACAGCGAGCTGCGGGGACTTGGAGACTGGAAGGTCAATGAGGAAAAGCTGGGATGCTCTCTCAGGGAGCTGATCGGGAAGATCAATGACATGGGGCTGAAGTTCGGAATCTGGATCGAGCCCGAGATGGTGAACGAGGACAGCGACCTTTACCGCGAGCATCCG
>CALWQS010000047.1 GCA_944383745.1 uncultured Mediterraneibacter sp.
TGGCACGCTGTACACGGAAGCACCTTCTTCTCAAGCATACTGTCCGCAATGGCAAGCAGATTCTTCATCTCATCCGCACTCAAAGGCTTGTCCTCTTCATATGTACGGATATTCGCCTGAAGCTGTTCCATATTAGACATACCTGAGAGTACGACTTTCACCTCCGGAAGCGTCTGGAGGAACCGGAACGCCCATGCAGGCGTCTCCTCATCCGGGCGCATCTCTCTTAATTTCTTCGTGTTTTCTTCCGAGAGCGACGCCAGCTTCCCGCCGCGCAGCGGCTCCATCACCCATACCGGGATATTGTGCTCTTTCAAGAGCTCTGTTTTTGCTTTCGCGTCCTGGAAGCTCCAGTCGAGATAGTTGAGCTGAAGCTGGCAGAACTCCATGTCTTTCCCATAAGCGTCAAGGAATCTCTTGATCACATCATAGCTTCCGTGGGCTGAGAATCCGAGGTGGCGTATCCTTCCGTTTTTCTTCTGCTTGATCAAATAATCATAGATTCCGTATTTCTCATCCAGATATGCATCGATATTCATCTCACACACATTGTGGAAGAGATAGAAGTCAAAATACTCGACCTGGCATTTCTTCAGCTGTTCCTCAAAGATCTCTTCCACCTTGTCCATATTGGAGAGGTCATAGCCCGGAAACTTCGTCGCAAGATAGAAGTTCTCTCTCGGATACTTCTTCAGCACATTTCCCATGACAACCTCCGACTGTCCGCCGTGATATCCCCACGCAGTGTCATAATAATTAATGCCGTGCTCCATTGCATAGGCAACCATCTCTTCAGCCGCCGCGGTGTCGATCTTAGAATCGTCTCCGTCGATGACCGGAAGGCGCATCGCTCCCATTCCGAGCCCGGAAAGCTTTAAGTCCTGAAAATCTCTGTAAATCATAACACATACCCCTTCTTTCTCTGTACAGACAGCAGAGCGCCGGACAGCGCTCTGCACCTTCTTTTCCTTCTAAATTATAACGTCTTTTCCAGGCATTGTCTAATACTTGAAAAAAATAGTAAAGTATGCTTTTTCCCTATACCATCTCACTTGATATCCAATTCGGGCGGTTCGTCAAGATGTTCTGAAACATATTTCCCGTTCTTCTTTCTCTGCCTCACACACTCCGTCAGCAGATATTCGATCTGTCCGTTGACCGAGCGGAAATCATCCTCTGCCCAGGCTGCTATGGCATCGTACAGTTTCGCTGAGAGTCTGAGCGGGATCTGTTTCTTCTTATTGTCTGCCATATCAGTACAGGCTGCCCGAATTTACAATCGGCTGGGCGTCCCGGTTGCCGCAGAGCACTACAAGCAGATTGGACACCATGGCAGCCTTCCTCTCCTCATCCAGTTCCACGACTCCCTTCTCATTCAGGCGTTCCAACGCCATCTCGACCATGCCGACCGCGCCGTCCACGATCATCTTTCTCGCGTCCACGACCGCCGACGCCTGCTGCCTCTGGAGCATGACCGCCGCAATCTCCGGCGCATAGGCAAGATATGTAATACGCGCCTCGATCACTTCCAGGCCGGCTTCCTCCACTCTCTTCTGGATCTCGTCACGGATTCTCGCCGCAACGACCTCGCTGGAACCTCTCAGGCTTCCCTCATCCGCGATCCCGTCCCCGGTCGTATCCACGTTCGGTGCCACATCGTAAGGATAGATGCGCACAATATTCCTCAGCGCCGTATCACACTGCAGCGACAGATATTCCTTATAATTGTCCACATTGAACACCGCCTTGGCCGTATCCACGACCCGCCACATGACCGCAATGCCGATCTCCACCGGATTGCCGAGGCAGTCGTTGATCTTCTGCCGGTTATTATTGAGCGTCATGATCTTAAGCGAGATCTTCTTTCCTGTACCGGAAGTGTCAATCTCTGTCTTCCCTACGCTGAAGGCCAGCGACAGAGCCGACTTCGACGCGCTGTTGTCCACGTCGCCGCTCTGGTGCAGATGCGTGTCCGCCGCGGGGTTCACGCTCGTACAGAACGGATTCACATAATAGAACCCCTCGTTCTTCAGCGTGCCGACATAATTTCCAAACAGTGTCAGGACAAGCGCCTCCTGCGGCTTCAGCACCTTCAATCCGCAGTACGGGATCCATCCGAGGCAGACCCACACAATACTGATCACAAGAAGCGCCGGATTCTTCCCGTCGCTTATCAGCATCCCGCCGAAAACACATCCCGCGACAGCCGCCGCGTAAAACAGCGTAGTCAGGATCAATACAAGCATGCCTTTCTTTTTGTTCTCCAGTAATTTTTCTTTCATCTTCATTCCTCCTCACAGAGACTATCTTTTTGATATCATTATGATATCACATTGCATCTTCACTGTAAAGAGGAATCTATTACTCAGGGCAGAAAGAAAGAAGCTCATCATACCATTCTTCTGCCTCGCCGTCTGTCTCACTGTTGATATATACCGGGCCGTCCGCTATATCGATCTCCAGGATCGGCTCATATCCCGTGTAGAGGAACATCCTGCACTTTCCGGTCTCACGTCCCCTGAACTTTCCGATCCTATGCCTGCCGTCGGACACCCCGTTCGTCCTGCGGTAATTGTCCTCCGGAAGCGCGTTGATCAATTCCACATCCAGGATCTCATCGCAGGAAAGCGCAAGGTCTGTATATCCGGATGTAATGCTGATCCCATCTTCCTGCACCTCCATCCGGATCGGCACGAAATCAAGCTTCGCCATCTCCACGCACAGCCAGATCAGGCATGCCGCCGTCACTGCAAGCCCTGCCGCCATCCACGCCTTTCCCGCCGGCCTGCCCAGATTGACAGTATAATTCGCAGAGCAGGCCCAGTCCTGCACAAACACTCTTTTGTCATTGGGATTGCTGTACCATCCGTTCTTCCAGTAGACATCGTCGTCTATATAGCACGGACGGTCTCCCGGCTCAGCCGGCTGCGCCGCCGTCCTTGTGTCCGCCGCCATGATGCGGCTTCCTGTGCTTCCGATCCAGTCCCTTTCTACCTTCAGGTCATACAGCTTCCTATGCGTTCTATAAAGAAGGAGAAAGGCTCCTATGCACATCTCCAGGAGCCAGACCGTCCACACAATGACAAACACTGACTCCCGCCAGAAGCACAGCCCTCCCATCAGGATCACCGCCGCCAGATTCCAGAGGTAGAACTTTTTCGTCCGGACGTGATACTGCTCCATCATCCTTCCGACCTCTTCGCCGGAGGCAGCGCTTTCCGGAAGATGCACGCCCATCAGCATGCCCTCCGAATACGTCCGCCTTCTTCCATATACGGCATAGAAGATCCCGACCACAGAGAGATCTACGAATAGAAATATAAGAAACAGCATCATGCCTTATCCCTCCATCCCAGCAAACGCCATACTGCACAAATGAATAAACTCTTCCCGTCCGAACCCTTTGATTTTCGCCTCGGCGCTCAAAAGCTCCAGCTCACCTTCCAGCTTCTCCCTGTACCGTTCATCCGGCTGCGCTCCGCTCTGCACACCTGCACGCACGACGGCTCCCCGCCTCCGGTCCGTCTCAATGAACCCTTCCGCCTTCAGCGTCTGATAAGCCTTGCTCACGGTCATCGAATTTACTCCGAGATCCGCCGCAAGCTGCCGTACAGTCGGAAGGCACTCACCCTCGGAGAGCTCTCCTCTGCCGATCCCTTTGACGATCTCGTTCCGGAGCTGGACATAAATCGGCGTTGTACTTACAGTATCAATACGAATAATCATAATCATCCCTCCGCTTCTTATTTGTATAATATCATATAATACAAATAATGCAAGATTTTCTGCCCGCTGCCCGGCAAATGCCTGCCTGTGCAGTCGCGGCAGACGCCCGCCGGGCACACTTAAAAACCGCACCGGCCTTTTTCAGGCTGATGCGGTTCCCCAGACGTTGAAGGTCAAGACTGGCAGGCGCTTCTTTCCTCTGCCTTCACGCCCCGCTTTCCTTCCATCTCACTGATCCTGCCCACACCAGCAGGACCGCTCCTGCGCACAGCGCAGGATACAAAAGCATCGGATACTGCTGCCGCACAGAAAACCATGACGAGAAAATGTAAATATATCTCAGGAAAGGCTCCACACTTCCCTGCAGAAGTATAATAAGCGGATTGATATAATCCATATTCGCAATCAGCAGGACTGCCGAGGGAAGCAGAAATCCGACCGCTGCCACCGCGATAAAATAGGCCGGCACTGTTACGATCTGCGCTGCCAGGAACAGGATCACTCCTGTCAATACTGCCGAGATAATACGCTGGATAAAGACGATCGCCAGCGCTCCTGCTATGGTGATCCACGCGGGGAAATCCCGGAACTCCGGAAGCGAACACGCCGGCCATGCCAGTCCTTCTAAATCTTTATACTTGATCAGAAGGCTGATATAAGTCCCAGCCCACAGGACAGCCCCGTACAGTGCAGATTCCATGCACGCCACGCCCAGCTTGCTCCAGAACACCCTGCCATTTTTCACAGTGGGATGGATCAGGCGTTTCATCCTGCTCCTGATCTCGAACTGGAACATCCCGCTGACAGAGAACGCAATGCACAGCACATAGAGCAGCAGATTCGCAAGCTCCACATCTTGATCAAAAAAGACCTTTCCCCAGCTTCTCTCACTGACAAACCTTGCTTCCTCACCGCCGTTCTCCAGCACATCCGTCCCCTGTGCCAGGACTCTCTGAACCGCCATCGCCTCTTCGCTGCTCGTAAAATCCTGCCGTCCGGCAAGCTCTTCCACGCTCTTCTCAAGCTCACTCCCTCTCTGCCCGATAAACTGCTTCGCCAGCTGCTCATAGCCGTAATCCTGCTTTGAAAGATACTCCGTCTCTCCTGCAGTATTAATCCCGGTATAGACAGCATAAAAAAGAAGTACAGCAAAGACAAGCCATGCCTTTTGTTTGCTGAGATTTTTGTAGCACTCATAGAAAAAGATACTGTCTCGGCTCTTTCTGCGTACAGTCCGCTTCCTCCTTCTCTCCGGCATCCGGAACTCAGACGGAGGGAGCAGCACAGTCATTCCCGCACACAGAATGAATACCAGAACCGCCAGTACAACGGCGGCGATCCTAAGCTGCACCGGGTAAGTAAACAGGTTCAGATTCTGATAATTTCCTATGATCTCGCCTGTATCGAATATACCGATCAGATTCAGATACCGGAAGGTCTTCATGACCGGGTTCGCCGGCAGGTAAAACCAGCAGAGAAAACTCAGCGCCGTGCCGGCGCCCAGAATGATCCAGGCGGCCTTCGCGCCGTTCATCCGGTAAATGACCGCCTGGAACAGCATCCCTGCAGCACAGGCGGCGGCAGCTTTCCAGAGCAGCGTCAGCAGCAGATACTCCCCCGCTGTACACGGGAATGGAATATTCCTGAACTCCATGATCCCATGGATCTCCGCTCCGGCATCCGGCAGCCCGACAAAGGTTCCTGTCTGCCACATATTGCTTCCGTAGAGAGCCAGGACATACAGGATAATACAGATACTTACCGTGCTGACTTTCACAAGCCGCAGCTTCTTTCCGCCTCGAACCGTAGTATTCAGAAGCTTCTGCATCCCGCTTCGCCCTTCCGTTCCAAAGATCTGGAAGGACAGCATTCCGACCGCTACAAGCAGGAGCACATCCGTCAGCGGAAAATTCTGCATCCTCTCCAGCCCTGCGCCGTCCTGGGGCTCTGCCTCTACACCCCGCATTCCCGCGAAGTCCTCTGCCGTCTTCTCAATATTCCTCTTTGAGAAGCTTCCCTCTTTGGAAAAGATAGAAAAACTCAGGAGATTCCGGCTCCGGTCTTCCACATCATCCACAAAAGAATAGAAGCCCAGCACTTCTCTGTACTCTTCCTGCAGTTTGTAGACCACATTGCTGCGGATTTCTTCCTCCTCGCTTGGAACATAGTCCGTCTCTCCGCTTTCCAGCCTACGGAGCGCCTCTTCTTCCAGCACGTCGATCTGTGCTTCCACAGCGCCAAGTTCCCGTTCCAGGGCGCTCCTGTCTCCGGTTCTGTTCACCATCTGCTCATAAAGCTCCTGCTCCTCCTTTACCGGAGACACGGGAATGAGATAGAGATAATAGATGACAAAATTAGCCGCGAACATCAGCAGCAGGAGCCATTTCATCCTGCCGCTGAGCAGTTTGCGCAGTTCATAGCGTATAAGCACCGCCTCATCCCCCTCCTTCCGCATCAGAAAAGAGATACAGATAAACTTCCTGGAGATTCGGAGCCGCCTCTGTAAATGTCACGCCCTTTTCACTTTCCAGCCGTTTCTTCTCTCCGATCATCCTCACCATGATCTTCCCGTCAGACAGCTCCTGGATATTGCTGACGAGCCCCCGTTTTTCCAGTTCTTCCAGCCTGCCGCCCTCCGTCTCACAGGAAAATACCTTTCCCTCAAGCGAAGCACAGAGCTCCTTCGTACTTCCGCAGCCCTGAATCCTTCCATCTCCTAGGAGAATGATCTCTTTTGCGATGGACTCCACATCAGATACCACGTGAGTCGCAAAGATCACCGTCCGCTTCTCTGACAGCCGGCTGATGAAGTTGCGTATCCGTATCCTCTCCTTCGGATCCAGCCCTGCCGTCGGTTCATCCAGTATGAGTACCTTCGGATTGCCAAGAAGCGCCTGGGCGATCAGTATCCTCTGCTTCATGCCTCCGGAATATGTGGACAGCTTCTGCCCCGCCTCCTCTGTAAGCCCTGCCACTTCCAGAACCCTCTTCACTTCCCGCGCGATCTTCCTCCTGGGGATTCCCTTTAATGCCGCCATATAGGAAAGGAATTGAAACGCTGTGAACATCTCATACATGCCCTGCACCTGAGGCACATACCCCAGATCATGAAAATAGGCTTTAGAAAATCTGCGGATATCCTTTCCCTTATACAAAACCTGTCCTTTTTCGCATTTCAGATTCCCTGTCATAATCTGAAGCAGAGTGGATTTCCCTGCTCCGTTCGGTCCGAGAAGGCCGTAGACTCCTCTTTCAAATGTAAAGCTCAGATCAAAGAGCACCTGCTTTTTCCCGTATGATTTATTTACTGAATCTACGACCAGCATATGCACTACCCCCGTCCTGCAAGCTCTATCTTCTGAGGTTCGACTGTGCTTCCGTTAAAATCCGACTTGTCCACGTACCATAATGCATAGGAACCGTCTTCCCTCACGGTTGTCTGAATAAACAGATGTTCGTCTGTACCCGGCAAAATCCATATCATCTCACCTACATCCTTTGTCGGTATTTCTGCTTGAAGATTTCCCTCATAGTCATAAACCTTGATCTTCTGCTCTTCCGGTGTCAGCTCGTTCCCATCTGAATCTGTAGTCCGGAAATAGATATATTTATCATCCATATTCGTAAACGCATCGTTTGTTCCAATTGCAGAGAAATCATTCTCTGTCAATTCGGTTTTTTCACCACTGTCTGGATCAATGTGGTAATATTTACTCGTCCACTGTGTCGTTGGATCAAAAGTAATATAATCTTTCACCTCTGCCAGAATCCCATAATCATTCCACTCCATACGGCAGTCGGATTGTTCGTACATTTGTTCTGCTTTTCCATCCCGCAAATTAATTTTCCAATAAATGGAATCTCCTTCTTCTCCTCTAAAAGCAGAATCAAACAAATAAAAATAGCAGTTTCCATGATAGAAACGCATTCGGTTCATCGTAGCATCCGGATATTCATCTGTCTCAAATAAGACTTCTGTTTTATCCGGATCTTCTACTGGACAGGCTGTCAGCTTATGTATCTTTCCCTCTGTAGTATATGCTGCTTCCCCAAAATAGGCGTATCCGTTGTAGATTGAAAACATGCAGTCTACCTGCCCCTGGTAAAATAAAGTCCTCTCCGTACCGTCTAAGGATACGCGGTAGATATCCGTTCCAGTGCCATTCCAGTTAGACACATAGAGATACCCGTCATAATAATCAATCTGCCGCGCATCAAAAAAATAGGCGTCACACGACGTATAATCATACAGATTTTCAACATCTGTATCATTGTGAACGCAGTCCGGCTTACTGCACACAATGGTGCTTTCCTGGAAATCAGAGGAAACATAATACAGAAAATTTCCTGTTACTATATAATAACCCTCTGGTGCTTCAGTCATAATATTGGATGTAGCGGCGGTAAAATCATCCAGCGGCAGATCCTCGAAGTTCTGCTCAGGCTCTGTTTTCTCGTTTGAGCAGGATGTAAAAAGAAACATCGCTGAAATAATTCCTGCAAGCAGTAAAATCTGACGTATTATTTTCTTTTTCATAATTCTCCTTTAAAAAGGCAGTTAAAAACTGCCTTTAGTTTCCCATGAATTGTTATTTTGATATCAATACCAAGCCGAAGTAGTTTCCTGATATGCCCGGCTAGAATCTTCTGCATAATGAACCGTTACAGCAAAGTAAAACGGATCTGAACTTGATGTAGTGACCGTAGCAGTGGTTCCAGCTACTCCTGTAGTGTAAGATTTTTTTTCTTCTCCACTCTCTTGGGTTGCTGTTATCACTGCTGAGCAGAAATTTGCTGAGCTCATAGAGGTAGAACCTGATGCTGTCTTGCCTCCATTTGTTATTGTTGTTTTACATGATGGTCCCGCTGCCAAGACTATCATTGACATAGATAACACAACTCCAATTCCAAGAGCTAAACCAAATTTACTTTTTTTCATATTTTCACTCCTTTATAAATTTAAAAATTGTTTTACCACACTCGCCTAATCACCTAGAAATCATCACCAGCAGCTTCACCTCCTCCGTAAAGAAAGTTCCAAGGTACACCATTAAATTAAATATACATTACAATCATTTTAATGTCAATTAATCATTATAGATTATAAAAACGCATTATTATCAAACTATTTTTCATTTTAGCAAAAAGATTTTATCTTTTATAATTTTTTCTAACCTGGATAATCTACTTTTTGCAGACTTGTTGCATAATTCTGTCTTTAATAGTCAGTATCCCGAATGGTCTTTGTTTCCCGTCCGGTTTTGGAATGTATACTCTCTTAATCGGTTTAAATCTGTATTTCTATTCTGCAAATCCTCTTGAATGCCTGTCATACCTAAAAAACCGCACCAGTCATAAGACCAGTGCGGTTCATAAAAATCATAACATATTGTTTTATTAGAATTTGCCTGCCTTTGCCGCTTCCTCTACGGAAACTGCAACTGCAACAGTCATACCAACCATCGGGTTGTTTCCTGCTCCGATCAGACCCATCATCTCAACGTGAGCCGGTACGGAAGAGGAACCTGCGAACTGTGCGTCAGAATGCATACGTCCCATTGTATCTGTCATACCGTAGGAAGCCGGTCCTGCTGCCATGTTGTCCGGGTGAAGCGTACGTCCTGTACCGCCGCCTGATGCAACAGAGAAGTATTTCTTTCCAGCCTCTACGCACTCTTTCTTGTATGTTCCTGCAACCGGGTGCTGGAAACGAGTCGGGTTTGTGGAGTTACCTGTGATGGAAACGTCAACGCCTTCCTTCCACATGATAGCAACACCTTCGCGGACGTCGTTTGCACCGTAGCAGTTTACTTTAGAGCGGAGTCCGTCAGAGTAAGCGATTCTCTGAACTTCTTTCAGCTCGCCTGTAAAGTAGTCATACTCTGTCTGAACATATGTAAATCCGTTGATTCTGGAGATGATCTTTGCAGCGTCTTTTCCAAGTCCGTTCAGAATAACGCGGAGAGGTTTCTTACGAACCTTGTTCGCCTTCTCTGCGATACCGATCGCACCCTCTGCAGCTGCGAAGGACTCATGTCCTGCCAGGAAGCAGAAGCAGTCTGTGGACTCTTCCAGAAGCATCTTTCCGAGGTTTCCGTGTCCAAGGCCTACCTTACGCTGATCAGCAACAGATCCCGGGATACAGAAAGCCTGAAGGCCTTCCCCGATTGCTGCGGCTGCGTCCGCTGCGTTTCTGCAGCCTTTCTTGATCGCGATCGCTGCGCCTGTGATGTAAGCCCAGCAGGCGTTCTCGAAGCAGATCGGCTGGATGCCTTTGATCTGATTGTAAACGTCCAGTCCGGCATCTTTTGTGATCTTCTCAGCCTCTTCAAGAGAAGCGATACCGTAGCTGTTTAAAACTTCATTGATTTTATCAATTCTTCTTTCATATGATTCAAATAAAGCCATTTATATATCCTCCTGATTTATTTACCTTTGTTGAGATTACTAAAAGCGTCGCTCCGGCGTCTTAAGGATTACTCTTTACGCGGGTCGATGATCTTCACTGCATCGTCAACACGGCCGTACTGTCCTTTTGCCTTCTCCCAGGCGTCGTTCGGTGTATCGCCGTTCTTGATGAAGTCTGTCAGTTTTCCGAGGTTTACGAACTGGTATCCGATGATCTCGTTGTTCTCATCCAGTGCGATGCCTGTTACATAACCCTCTGCCATCTCAAGGTAACGAGGACCTTTTGCAAGTGTGCCGTACATTGTACCAACCTGAGAGCGGAGTCCTTTTCCAAGGTCTTCGAGTCCGGCACCGATCGCAAGTCCGTCCTCAGAGAATGCGCTCTGTGTTCTTCCGTATACAATCTGAAGGAAGAGTTCTCTCATTGCTGTATTGATTGCATCACAGACAAGGTCTGTGTTCAGTGCCTCTAAGATCGTCTTGCCCGGAAGGATCTCAGACGCCATAGCTGCGGAATGAGTCATTCCTGAACATCCGAGCGTCTCTACCAGTGCTTCCTGGATAACGCCTTCTTTTACGTTCAGTGTCAGTTTACATGCTCCCTGCTGAGGTGCACACCAGCCGACGCCGTGTGTAAAACCGGAAATATCCTTGATTTCCTTAGCCTGTACCCATTTCGCTTCTTCCGGGATCGGAGCCGGTCCGTGATTCGCGCCCTGAGCCACCGGACACATCATTTCTACTTCATGTGAATAAATCATGTTAAAACTCCTTTCAATATGTATGATTTTCTTCGCATATGGCACACAGCCAGCCGCTGACTGAAGCGGTTGATTTTGCCTGCCCCATATATCAATCATTTTCGCACAATTTCCATCATTCGTCAATCTTACTTTGACATATTTTTCACCGAATCCTAGTGTTCACACCGTCAAATATGTCACATCCCGCCCTGAGTGAGAACCTGCCTGTTCTTCCACACATAGTCGATCAGGGAGATAATCGTGAGAGCCACTGCCGCCCAGATCAGGACTTCCCCGATGATGTCGAAGACGCCTCCGAAGTCTGCGATCAGCACAATGATCATCGCCATCTGGAACACGGTCTTGAACTTGCCCCAGTAGCTCGCCGCGATGACGATCCCGTTATCCGACGCCACGAGGCGGAAACCGCTGATGATGAACTCTCTCGCGATGATGACGATCACAATCGCAGGAGCAAGCTTTCCCGACGGAATGAGGCAGATCATGGCGGAGCAGACGAGAAGCTTGTCAGCCAGTGGGTCCATGAATTTCCCGAAATTTGTCACCAGGTTATATTTTCTGGCGATCTTTCCGTCCAGCATGTCCGTCAGGCTGGCGATGACAAACAGCGCCAGGGCGATCCACTTGTTCGCCGCGCCGCCCACGTCCGTCAGCATGAAAAATACAAAAAATGGTACCATTATCACTCTCAATACGGTCAGTTTATTTGGCAAATTCATAACAATTCTCCTATCAAATCATAATCCAGCGCCCCGGTCACCTTCACTCTCGCGAAGTCGCCGGAGAGCAGCTCTTCATCGGTATTGATAAAGATCAGCCCGTCCACGTTCGGCGCATCCCGGTAGGTCCGGCCCACATAGGCGTTCTCGTCCGCCACCTTTCCCTCGATCATGACGAGAACCTCCCTGCCGACCATGCGCTCTGCATTTTCGAAAGCGATCTCCTGCTGCAGCTCCATCAGCTCGTCCTGCCGCTCTTCCTTCACTTCCTCATCGATCTGGTCCGGCATCTTCTCAGCCGGCGTCCCTTCTTCCGGAGAGTAGGTAAATACTCCGAGGCGGTCGAACTCCATCTCATCCACGAACTCGATCAGCTCTTCATGCTGCTCTTCCGTCTCTCCCGGGAATCCGGTGATCAGCGTCGTGCGCAGACAGATATCCGGGATCTCTCTCCTCAGCTTTCCGATGATCTCGACCAGTTCCTGCTTGGACGTCCTGCGTCCCATCCGCTTTAAGACCGCATCGCTGGCGTGCTGGATGGGGAGGTCCAGATAGTGGCAGACTTTTTTCTCTTCCTTCATCACCTGGATCAGTTCATCCGTGATCTCCTCGGGATAGCAGTAGAGGATTCGTATCCACCGAAGCCCGCTGATGCGGCACAGCTCTCTGACCAGCCGGTGCAGAGACTTCTCCCCGTACAGGTCCTTCCCGTAGAGTGTGGTCTCCTGGGCTACAAGGATCAGCTCCTTCACTCCCTGCGCGGCCAGCTCTTCCGCTTCCCGGATCAGCCGCTCCATGGGAACACTCCTGTAATTTCCCCGGATCTTTGGGATAATGCAGTAGGTACAGTGCTTGTCGCAGCCCTCAGCGATCTTCAGGTAGGCAAAGTGCCCGCCCGTCGTCACCAGCCGCTTTGTATCCGGCAGCGGCAGCGCGTCGATATCCGCCAGCATGACCGAGTGTTCCCCTGCAAGCGCCGCGTCCACCGCGTCCAGAATCCGGTCATATGCCGTCGTCCCCAGCACTTCATCCACCTCCGGGATCTCATCCAGGATCTCCTGCCGGTACCGCTCCGCCAGGCAGCCTGTGACGATGAGCGCCCTGGCCTTTCCCTCTTTCTTATATTCCGCCATCTCAAGGATGTTCTGGATACTCTCTTCCTTGGCGTCATGGATAAAGCAGCAGGTGTTGACGACGATGATGTCCGCCTCTGTCTCATCATCCGTCATCTCATATCCCCGCGACGCAAGCAGGCCGAGCATCACCTCTGTGTCCACCAGGTTCTTGTCGCACCCGAGGGAGATAAACAGTATCTTCATATCAGACCTCCGTCTCTCTTTTTCTTAATCAGTAAAAGGGCAGATACCTCATGTGCATCTGCCCTGTTTTTTACTCCTCTTCTTCTGCGTTCTCAGCCAAAATCTTTAATTTCCCCTGATTCAGTTCATCGATCGCGATCGAGAGCGGCTTCTCGCCCGGCTTCGTATTGACCAGCGGAAGCTCTCCGGCAATCAGCTGTCTCGCCCTCTTGGAAGTCGCCATCACGATAGAATAACGGCTGTTGACGATCTTGGATTCGCCCTCCTCCACATCTTTGTTCACCACTTTCATCAAGTCTGTGTAAGATGGATGCAGCATAGTTTAATCTTCTCCTTTCAATCTCTCCAAATCTTCTTTTATCTCTTTCATGAACTTCGCATTGCGAAAACTTCTGCAGTGCTCTCCCTGAATGATCCGATGCATCTCTTCCACACATTCATCCAGGTCGTCGTTGACGATCAGATAATCATAGCGGTCCATCCCCTCAGCCTCTTCACAGGCCCGGTTCATCCTGGACTCGATCACATCCGGCGTCTCAGTTCCGCGCCCGACGAGACGGGACTTCAGCTCTGCCGCAGTGGGCGGCGTCACGAACAGGAGCACGGTCTCCGGGAAAGCTTCCCGTACCTTGAGGGCTCCCTGGATCTCGATCTCGAGGATCACGTCCATCCCCTCAGCCAGCTTCTTCTCCACATAATCGCGGGGCGTCCCGTAATAATTTTGCACATACCTAGCATACTCTATCAGTTCGCCTTTGGCAATCATTTTTTCAAATTCTTCTGTGGTTTTGAAAAAATATTCCCTTCCGTCCTGCTCCCCCTCCCGCGGCTGTCTCGTGGTCGCGGAAATCGACAGGGCATACGTCTCCGGATATCTTTTCAGCAGCTCCTTCATCAGCGTTCCCTTCCCAGAACCTGAGAATCCGGATACTACGATTAAAATTCCCTTTTTCTCCATCTCTCTTCCTTCTCTCCTGCCGTATCACTCAATGTTCTGAATCTGTTCCCTGATCTTCTCGATCTCTGTCTTCAGGCTGATGGCGTGGTTGGACACCTCAAGGTCATTTGCCTTGGACAGGATCGTGTTCGCCTCCCGGTTCATCTCCTGCGCGATGAAATCAAGCTTGCGCCCGATTCCCTCCGGCTCTTCCAGCGTATTTCTCATATGCTGGATATGGCTCTTTAAGCGGACTACCTCCTCGTCCGTGCAGATCTTGTCTGCAAAGAGGATGACCTCCGCGGCGATCCTGCTGTCCTCGATCTGCGTATCCTCCAGCAGCTCGCGGACCTTTTCTTCAAGCTTCGCGCGGTACTCTGCGACGATCTGCGGGGAGCGCTCCTCCACATATGCCACCTGCTCTTCCAAAACGGAAAGCTTCTCCAGGATATCCTTCTTCAGGTTCTCTCCTTCCGCCGTCCTCGTCTCGACAAACTGTGCAAACGCCCCCTCAAGCGCTTCCTTCAGCCCGTTCCACAGCTCCGTCTCATCCTCCGCCTGCTCCTCCATGGTAAATACTTCCGGATAGCGGGACAGGGTGGAGACGCGCACGTCGTTCTCCAGGCCGAACTCCTCCTCCATCTGCTTTAAGTATCCCAGGTACTCTGCTGCCAGGGCGGCGTTATACTTCACGGAGACCTGAGCCTGAGAAGTATCTTCATATGTAATGAAGATATCCACTTTTCCTCTGTTCACATAGGACTTCAGCAGTGTGCGGATTGCGGTCTCGAAAAAGTTCAGCTTCTTCGGCATCCTGATATTCACATCTAAATATCTGTGGTTCACGCCTTTGAGCTCTACAGTGAATTTTCTCGACTCCTTCTGGACCTCGCATCTGCCGAAACCGGTCATGCTCTTTATCATACTGTTCCATCCTCTGTTATCTGATTTCAGTTTCTGTAAAACCTGCTGCGGACAGCAGCAAAACGTCAAACTGTAAGTTTCATTATACTCCCGGCAGGCATACAGGGTCAACCATTTTCGAAAGAGGACATTTTCGAAAAATCCCGGCTGGATACTGTACACAACTAACCGCCGCCTGAAAAAAACTGCGGCAGGCCGCATTCCTGCTTCCGCATTCTGCGCCTGCCGCAAATTTTGTATT
>CALWQS010000048.1 GCA_944383745.1 uncultured Mediterraneibacter sp.
ATGCTGAATGCCATGGCGATGCGGTGGTCGAGCAGAGTGTGGATGGAAGCTCCTTTTAACGGCTTCCCGCCCTTGATGACCATTCCGTCTTCGGTGGGAACAGCGTCGCAGCCCATAGCCTTTAGATTGTCTGTCACGGTTTCTATGCGGTCGGTTTCCTTTACCTTCAGTTCAGCGGCATCCTTTATGACGGTAGTGCCTTCCGCTGCGGCTGCCATGACGGCGATGACCGGGATCTCATCGATCAGCGCGGGGATGATATCTCCTTCGATAGTGACGCCGTGAAGGCGGCTCGTGCGCACAAGGATATCAGCGATCTTTTCGCCGCCCTCGATCCTCTCGTTCAGAAGAGTGATGTCTCCGCCCATATCTTCGCAGACTCTCAGGATTCCGGCGCGGGTCGGGTTGATCCCTACATTTTCAATAATGATCTCGGAGTCGGGTACGAGCAGTCCTGCCGCGATAAAGTAGGCGGCGGAGGAAATGTCGCCCGGCACGGTGATCTTCTGTCCGCACAGCCGGCCGCCCGGACGGATGGAGGCAGTTGCTTTCGTACTGTCAAGGGCGTAGGTGGAGCGGATATCCGCCCCGAACTCTTTGAGCATGAGTTCTGTATGGTTCCGGGAAAGGCTCGGCTCTGTGACCGACGTCTCACCGTCTGCATAAAGTCCTGCGAGCAGGATGCAGGATTTGACCTGGGCGGAAGCCACAGGAGATTCGTAATGTATGCCGTGGAGCTCTCCGGGGCTGATGCGAAGCGGAGCGCAGCCGTTATTGCGGATGCTGGAAATCTTCGCCCCCATCTGCATGAGAGGATCCATGATCCGTTTCATGGGACGCCTGTTCAGCGACTCGTCTCCGGAAAGGACAGACTCAAACGTCTGTCCGGCAAGGATACCTGAGAGCAGGCGGGTCGTTGTCCCGCTGTTTCCTGTATCAAGCATCTCTGACGGCGCAGCAAGCCCGTGGAGCCCCTTTCCGTGTATGATGACGGAGGTTTCCTTTTCCTCAATTTCAATGCCGAGAGAGCGGAAGCACCGGATGGTTGCAAGGCAGTCTGCTCCCGTGAGAAAATGCTGCACTTCCGTTGTCCCCTCTGCAATAGAGCCGAACATTACACAGCGGTGGGAGACCGACTTGTCCCCCGGGACTGTGATCTTTCCTTTTAATCCGCTAATACTGCATAATTCCATGATTCTTGTTCCTTTCTGTATCTGTAGTAAATAATATAGAAGCGTGCCAGACGCTTTATAACTATATCTCGTAGACGATATAGCGGTATTTCCGCAGGAGCCCCGCTGCCTTGACAGAAGAGTCACCGTCGTAAAATTCGATGCGGAGGGCTCCTTCTTCAAACTCACGGTTGTGTATGATGCCGATATTCTTGATGCTGATATTATTGCTTGCAAGGATCGTAGCGATGGTTGCAATTCCTCCGGCTTCATCAATGATATCGCAGTAAAGCGCAAACTGCTTCTTGATTGGACCGGCAGAGCTGTTCGGCATGGAGTCGCGGTAATCCTTTGACGATTCGAACAGTGTGTAGAGCCCCTCGTCGTCGGAGGAGTCCACAAGATCCTTTGCCCTGCTGAGCATATTGATATAGTTCCCGAGGATGCGGGAGATGTTTCCTCCGTTTTTCAGGCAGATCTGCTGCCACATCACAGGGGATGATGAGGCGATCCTTGTGATATCCTTGAATCCTCCGGCAGCCAGCGCCTTCATAAGCTCATCCTTTGAGTCTGTATCCCGTACAAGATTCACCAGGGTGGACGCGATGATGTGCGGCAGATGGCTGATCGTCCCGGTGATGTAATCGTGCTCCCTGTAGTCGAGTACGACCGGCAGAGCCTTAAGAGAGCTTACGAAATCCCTGTAAGCGTTCACTTTTTCCTCGGATACCTTTGCGGAAGGCGTGAGGATATAGTAAGCGTTTTCGATAAGATGCGCCTTTGAATTGGGAAATCCGCTTTTTTCAGAGCCTGCCATCGGATGCCCGCCGATAAAATTTTCTTCCAGCCCGAGGGAGATCACTTCCTCGTGGATGGAGGTCTTAACGCTTCCCGCGTCGGTCAGGATGCAGCTGCTGTCGACCAGATTTTTAAGCTGAGGAAGGTAAGCGGTATTGTATGCTACCGGCGCGCAGAGAAAAATATATCTGCAGCCCCTGAAATTTTCATCTATAGAAGAACAGGAGGTATGGATTGTGCCCTCCTGGACCGCCAGCGCCAGTGTCTCGCGGTTTTTGTCAAAGGCGAGGATCTCGTAATCCGGATAATACTGCCGTATCGCTTTTGCGATGGAGCCTCCGATCAGTCCGAGTCCGATAAAGCCGATTTTTACTGAAGCCATGTCTGAGTAGTCCTTTCAAAAATATGTAAGAATCATGCGGACATATATGCCCGCAGATAAAAATATTTTAACACGGTGCTCTGTAAAAGTAAACAGTTACTGCGCGAATCGCAGATAGATTTGAATATGTGAAATGTGAATAAAATAGTTGTAATTATGGAAAAGTTTTAGTACAATATATCCATGGCGTGTGTATCCTTCGGAAAAAGGGATGGGCACAATAACTACACACAAGGAGGCAGCAGCATGAAGGTTTACAGAACAGACGAGATTAGAAACGTGGTATTGCTTGGGCATGGCGGAAGCGGCAAGACGAGTCTTGTTGAGGCGATGCTGTATGTATCAGGCGCCACAAGCCGTATGGGCAAGATCTCCGAATCCAATACGGTGAGCGATTTCGATAAAGAGGAGCAGAAGCGTGGATTTTCTATCAGCACAAGTCTGATTCCCATCGAATGGGAGAAAGCGAAGATCAATATCCTTGATACGCCGGGATATTTTGATTTTGTCGGAGAAGTTGAGGAAGCAGTGAGCGCGGCGGACGCGGCAGTCATTGTCGTCTCGGGAAAAGCGGGCGTACAGGTCGGTACGGAAAAGGCATGGGAGCTGTGTGACAAATACAATCTGCCGAGAATGGTATATGTGACAGAGATGGACGTCGACGATGCAAGCTTCCGCCAGGTAGTCGAGGATCTGACGGCGAGATACGGGAAGAAGATCGCTCCGCATTTCCAGCCGATCCGTGAGAATGAGAAGCTGGTGGGCTATATCAATGTTATCAAGAATGCAGGACGCAGATATACGGGGATCGGACAGAGAGAAGAGTGCGAGATCCCGGATTACTGTAAACCGAATCTTGAGATCCTGAGAGATTCTCTGATGGAGGCGGTTGCCGAGACGAGCGAAGAGTTCATGGAGCGCTATTTCAGCGGAGAAGAGTTCTCTATCGAGGAGATCCGCGCGGCGATGCGCACGGAGGTTATGGATGGAGATATCGTTCCGGTGGCCATGGGATCGAATATCCAGGCGCAGGGCGTTGCCAATCTGCTGTCTGATATCGTAAGATTTTTCCCGAGCCCGGACAAGAGGGCATGTGCGGGAATCAACCGCAGGACGAATGAGATCTTTGAGGCAAATTATGATTTCTCCAAGGCGAAGACAGCATATGTCTTCAAGACAATGGTAGATCCGTTTATCGGAAAATATTCCTTTGTTAAGGTGTGCTCGGGCGTCCTCAAGGGCGACGATGTTCTCTACAATGCGGACACAGAAGCAGAAGAGAAACCGGGCAAGCTGTATACAATGTGCGGAAATAAGCCTTCAGAAGTATCTGAACTGTTTGCAGGAGACATCGGTGCGATCGCGAAGCTCGCGAATACGCGCACAGGCGATACGCTCTCCACAAAGGCTGCTCCGGTATCTTACGCTAAGACAGAATATTCTGTGCCTTATACATATATGAAGTACACAGTCAACAAGAAAGGCGACGAGGATAAGGTGTCTCAGGCACTTGCAAGGATGATGGCGGAGGATGTGACGCTCAAGGCAGTGAATGACAGCGAGAACAGACAGACGCTTTTGTACGGCATGGGAGAGCAGCACCTGGAGATCACGGCGAGCAAGCTTGCGGCAAGATATAAGGTAGAGATCTCGCTGACAACGCCGAAGGTTGCTTTCCGCGAGACAATCCGGAAAAATTCGGACGTCGATACAAAATACAAAAAGCAGTCCGGAGGACACGGACAGTACGGTCATGTCAAGATGAGGTTCGAGCCGTCCGGAGATCTGGAGACTCCGTATGTATTCGAAGAATGTGTAGTAGGCGGAGCGGTTCCGAAGAACTACTTCCCGGCAGTGGAAAAAGGTCTTCAGGAATCTGTGGTTAAGGGACCTCTGGCGGGGTATCCGGTCGTGGGTGTGAAGGCGACATTGTACGACGGCTCCTATCATCCGGTAGATTCCTCAGAGATGGCGTTCAAGACAGCGACGGTCCAGGCGTTTAAGAAAGGATTTATGGAGGCGTCGCCGGTTCTTCTTGAACCGATCGCTTCCCTGAAGGTCACCGTGCCGGACGACTATACGGGAGATGTAATGGGAGACCTGAATAAGAGACGCGGGCGCGTCCTCGGAATGAACCCGATCGCCGGAGGAAAACAGGTGATCGAGGCGGATATTCCGATGACGGGGCTTTTCGGATACTGCACAACGCTGCGTTCCATGACCGGCGGACGCGGCACATACGAGTATGAGTTTGCAAGATATGAGCAGGCTCCTTCGGATGTACAGGAAAAAGAGATCGCGGCGAGAGCGGCGGAAGAATAAGAAAAGGACGCCGGAAATTCCGGCGCCGGGAACAGGGCATATGGCTCAGCGCCGTATGCCCTGTCGTTTTGCCCGAAAGCAAGTGTTACAGTGAACGGTAACAGGCACGTTTATGGAGGGTGTAAAGAAAGTGCTAAGATTATTGTACTTTATATATAAAGGTGCTATAATTGCTCTGCTGTGAATACAGCCGACTAAAATTGTACATAACACAGAGGGAAAAAGTATGGAGATTGTTATCATTGGTGATGGGAAAGTAGGATATAAACTGGCAAAGCAGCTTTCTGTCGAGAACTATGATGTGGTGATGATCGATGGAAATGAGAAGAAGCTCAGATACGCGGTCGACCGGCTTGATATCGCATGTGTAGCGGGGGACGGCGTGAATGCAGAGGTGCAGAGAGAAGCCGGGGTTCCCCATGCGGATCTTGTCATTGCGTGCACTTCGGCGGATGAGAGCAATATGCTGAGCTGTCTGATCGCAAAACGGCTGGGAGCAAGGCATACGATCGCACGCGTGCGCAATCCGATCTATTTTAATCAGATCGGCCTTTTGAAGGAGGATCTTCATCTGAGTATGGCGGTAAATCCGGAGCGGATCGTGGCGGACGAGATCAGCCGGCTTCTGCTTTTCCCGGATGCCAGCAAGATCGAGACCTTTGTGAAGGGAAGGGTGGAGCTGATTGAGTTCCCGATCGCGAAGGAAGGCCGCTTAGTCGGCATGTCTCTTGCAGAAATGTATCATAAATACCAGATCAAGATTCTGGTCTGTGCAGTCGAGCATGGGGACGAAGTCCTCATCCCGGACGGCGATTATGTGATCAGGGAAGGGGATAAGCTGCACATTGCCGCTTCGCATAAAGAAGTGGAGCTGTTTTTTAAGCTTCTCGGCAAGCATAAGGCAAAGATCAAAAAGGTTATTATCTGCGGAGGCGGACGCGTGGCGTACTATCTTTCGGTTCAGCTCTGCGCGATTGGGATGCAGGTGAAGATCATTGAGAAAGATGAGCAGAGATGCGAGGAACTCTGCGAGCTGCTGCCCAAAGCTACCATTATCCATGGAGACGCCACAGACCAGGATCTGCTGATTGAGGAAGGCCTGGAGGAGTCGGATGCTTTTGTTGCCCTGACCGGTATGGATGAAGAAAATATCATTACCTCTCTTTTCGCAAAGAGCCAGGGAGTTGACAAGATCATAGCAAAGGTCAATGAGGACAGAAGAGCCCGCATGGTGGAGGATTTCGGGATCGACAGTATTGTGTCGGCAAAAACGGCCACTGCAGACGCGATTCTGAGCTATGTCCGGGCGAGGAAAAATTCACAGGCAAGCGCCAATATTGAGGCCATGTACCAGCTTGTGGACGAACAGGTGGAGGCGCTTGAGTTTATCATTAAGTCAGAGACAAGATATACGGGAATCCCGCTGAAGGATCTGTCCCTGAAGTCCAATAATCTGATCGCGTGTATTGCGAGAAAAAGGCAGATTATCATCCCGGGCGGAGATGACTGCATGCATGCGGGCGACAGCGTGATCGTTGTCACAATGGAGAAAAAGATCGAAGATCTGGAAGATATTTTAATGTAGGGGCAGAAAAATGAATAAGAAAATGATAGTTTATATTCTTGGGAAAATGCTGGGGGTTGAGGGAGCCGTGCTTCTGATCCCTGCGCTTGTCTCATTGATATACAGGGAAAAGAGCGGCTTTACTTTCCTTATAGTCAGCGCAGTCCTGGGGATCATTTACCTGGCCTTCGGGAGAAAAAAACCGAAGAGTACGCGGATATATGGGAAAGAGGGATTCGTGATCGTTGGCCTTGCCTGGATCCTGTGGTCTATGTTCGGCGCGCTTCCGTTCTTTATAACAGGAAGCATCCCGAATTATATCGATGCATTTTTTGAGACGGTCTCGGGATTTACAACCACCGGTTCGACAATTCTCCAGGACATCGAAGCGCTTCCGATGGGCGTTAATTTCTGGAGATGTCTGACGCACTGGATCGGCGGAATGGGCGTGCTTGTGTTTGTCCTGATGATCACGTCGCTGAATGACGAATACTCCATGCCTCTGATGAGAGCGGAAATGCCGGGACCTGAGACGGATAAGCTCGTCCCCAAGGCGAGAAATACGGCGACGATCCTCTATACAATGTATTTCGTTCTCACAGCCGTGGAGGTAGTCCTTCTTATGCTGGGCGGGATGAACCTGTATGACGCGCTTGTGCACTCGTTCAGTACGGCGGGAACCGGAGGATTTTCCAATCGGAATGCCAGCGTAAGCTTCTATGACAGCGCATACATCGACGGGGTTATTACGGTGTTTATGATCCTCTTTGGCGTGAACTTTAACATGTATTTCTTCCTCCTTCTCAAGGACTGGAAGGCAGTGTTCAAGAATGAAGAGCTCAGGGCATACCTGGGTATTATAGCGGCTTCCATAGCTGTGATCACGGTGAATATCCTGAATATATATGGAAATGTTCTTCACTCGTTCCGCTATGCTTCCTTCCAGGTGGCTTCCGTGATCACTACGACTGGGTTTTACACGGCGGACTATGAATTGTGGCCCGAGCTGTCCAAGACGGTGCTGCTTCTGATCATGTTCATAGGCGCCTGCGCCGGATCGACCGGAGGCGGAATCAAGGTGTGCAGGTTTGTCATTTTATTGAAATCAATCCGCCAGGAGGTCAAGAAGATCCTCCATCCGAATGCGGTAACTGTGATTAAGCTGAACGGGAAAAGAGTATCTCAGGATACTCTGCGCGGAATAAATATCTATTTTGCGGCATATATATTTATATTGGCAGCTTCCGTGCTGATCGTATCGATAGACAATTTTGATTTTGCCACATCATTCAGCGGTGTTTTGACAACAATAAATAACGTGGGGCCGGGTATCTCTAAAGTAGGGCCGGTTGAGAACTTCCATATGTTCTCGCCGCTGTCAAAGATTGTGTTCAGCTTTGACATGCTTGTCGGGCGCCTGGAGATCATCCCGTATCTTCTGATGCTGTCCCCGGATCTGTGGCGCAGAAGATTTTAAGAGCGTATTGAAGAAAGCGATAACAGAGAATGAACAATACCCTGCAGGAAGCTGCGGGGTATTTTGACAAGGAGGGAAACGAGAATGAAAAAGCTGAAAACAAAGGCGGTTCTGGCAGCAGTGCTGATTCTCCTGCTGGGAATCTATTATTATGTGGCGCTGCCTGCCATCAATATCCATGCGGCGGAGTTCTGGATTTTTCTGATCATACTGATCGTCCTGGCGGCTGCGTTTTTTGTGAAAAAGAAGAACCTGAACCGCTATGAGATCAAAGATTCCAAAGGACTGAAGGTGATCCTGGGACTTCTTGCGGCGGTTGTCATTGTATATCTTGGCGGAACGCTGCTGTCATCCCCGATTATCAACGCGAAGAAATACCAGCAGCTCATGACTGTTGAGACAGGGGAGTTTACAAAGGACATCGAAGAGCTGTCCTTTGACCAGATTCCGCTCCTCGACAGGGATTCGGCGACACTGCTCGGAAACAGGAAAATGGGAAGCATGGTGGATATGGTATCCCAGTTCGAGGTAGATGACCTGTATTCACAGATCAATTATCAGGACCGCCCGGTGCGAGTATCGCCCCTGAAGTATGCGAGCCTGATCAAGTGGTTTACCAACAATGGCGAAGGGATCCCGGCTTATATCAAGATCGATATGGCGACGCAGAACACGGAGCTGGTGAAGCTGGACGAAGGAATGAAGTACACGGCAAGCGATCATTTTAACCGCAACATCTACCGCCATCTGCGGTTCAAGTATCCGACATATATCTTTAACGACCTGAGCTTTGAGGTGGACGAAGAGGGCGTGCCATACTGGATCTGCCCGGTCAAGCAGTACAATATCGGGCTGTTTGGAGGAGTTACGATCGGGAGAGTCGTGCTCTGCAACGCGGTAACCGGCGAGACGACGGACTATGCCATCGAAGACGCGCCGCAGTGGATCGACCGCGCTTATTCGGCGGATCTGCTCGTGGAGCTGTATGATTACTACGGGACCTTGAAACACGGCTTCCTGAACAGTGTGCTGGGGCAGAAGGACTGCCTGGAAACGACGGAAGGATATAACTATCTGGCGATCGACGACGATGTGTGGGTTTACACCGGCGTTACATCAGTCAGCGGGGATCAGTCCAATGTAGGATTCGTGCTCATGAATCAGCGCACGATGGAGACCAGGTTCTATGAGGTGGAAGGCGCGACGGAGGCGTCGGCGATGGCATCCGCCGAGGGACAGGTGCAGAATCTGCACTATACCGCGACGTTTCCCCTTCTTTTGAACATTTCTGGTGAACCGACGTATTTTATCGCGCTGAAGGATGATGCGGGCCTTGTCAAGATGTATGCCATGGTCAATGTGCAGAAGTATCAGATCGTCGCAACGGGTGATACGGTGAGCGAATGTGAGGCGCAGTATACGGACCTGATGTATGAGAACGGCATCAAACAGGAAGAGGAAGACACGAGAGAGATTATGACGGTCACAGCGCCGATCACAAAGATCGCCCAGGGAGTTGTGGACGGGAACTCTCATTTCTATATCATGCTGGAAGGATCAGACGCGATATTCGACGTGTCGGTCGTGGATTTTATTGATATCATCCGCTATGACGTGGGGGATGAGGTCACGATCGAGTATAAGGAAGGCGAACAGAGCAATACGGTGGTGTCCCTGAACGGAGCGCAGCAGTAAGAAGAGCGCCGGGATTCGGAGACGTATGTTGTCAACTGAAACTGTCACGAATCCCGCGCTGAGACTCGCGGCCGGGTCTTGAATTTTCGATAAAAAAGGAGCCATGAGATCAAAATCTCATGGCTCGCTTTCTGAAGATGTCAGCCGATCACGTTGCAGTCAAGGGAATCTATATCCGGAATGTCATTCTTGTCAGCGCTGATGCTGAGGTAGAAATCTATCTTATTTTCACTGGAAATCTTGTTCAGTTTCTGGATAAAAACAGGAAGACTCTCAAGAGTAATGTTTGCCTGTTTTAATACGCTGTCGATAAAAATGGATTCGATATCGTGATTTCCGGCAACCATGCCGTAAAGGAATCCTATAAATTCTTCAAGAGTAAGAATATCGGGATAATCAGCCATACGGATCGCACGGATGTTGAAGTCTACCGTGTATGTATCCTTGTGGCTTTTTTTGATCAGTACTACGTTACCATTGGAAGTTTTCACCTTCTCGTTTGCAAGTTCGATCATTTGCTGTGTTTTTCCGCTGCCTCTGGGGCCTGTTATTAAATTTACCATGGCGAATCTCTCCTTTATGTATGTATTGTTTGAGACTTCTCACCTCTCAAATGTCTAAATCTATTATACACTAAAGCAATGTGAGGAACAACTAAAAATGGGAAAAAAGAAAAAATAATATTGGCGCATACAAGGTTACGAGTTCCGGCATGCTGTTGACAAAAAGCCCGCCTTTTGCATATCATAATAGTATCGAGAAAAAAACAGTCAATCAGAAAGAGCCTTCTGAACCGCAGAAAGATTCCGTTGAGATAAGGATGCGGTTATGAAGGCGGCAGAGGGAAAAGATATGAATCAAAATGTATTGTTTGGAATTTTAATACCATTTGCCGGAACCGCGCTGGGAGCGGCAATGGTGTTTTTTATGAGAAAGGAGATGAATGAGCGGGTACAGAAGCTGCTTTTGGGCTTCGCGTCCGGGGTGATGATCGCGGCGTCTGTGTGGTCGCTGCTCATTCCTGCGATCGAGACGGCAGAGCAGGCGGGGGCAACGGCGTGGATTCCTGCGGCTTCAGGCTTCCTGCTCGGAATGGGCTTCCTGCTCCTGCTGGATACACTGACGCCGCATCTTCATTTTACGGAGGATAAGCCGGAGGGAATGCCTGCTAATTTAAAAAAAACAACGATGCTTGTCCTCGCTGTGACGCTCCATAACATTCCTGAGGGCATGGCAGTGGGAGTGACGTTCGCCGGCGTGATGGCGCAGAATACAATGATGACAATGGCCGGGGCATTCGCCCTCTCTATCGGCATCGCGATTCAGAATTTCCCCGAGGGAGCGATTATTTCTATGCCTTTGAAGGGGCAGGGACTCTCGAAGAAAAGGGCGTTTCTGTACGGGGCGCTCTCCGGGATCGTCGAGCCGGCAGCAGCGCTTTTGACGATCCTGCTCACATCGCTTGTTGTTCCTATACTCCCGTATCTCTTGTCGTTTGCTGCGGGAGCGATGATTTATGTGGTAGTGGAGGAACTGATTCCGGAATCGCAGGCCGGGCATCATTCCAATATCGGCACAGTGGGCGTGGCGCTTGGATTTACACTGATGATGGTGCTGGATGTGGCGCTCGGATAAATAGAAATCTGAAAACAGACAGTCTGCACTCTGTAAATGGAGGCGGGCTGTTTTTCGTTCTTGACAAAGCAAATGCTGCGGCATTTAATATAGTTTAAAGAGAACTCTTATAGATTTTTGTTGGATATCGGGCATTTGGAGTAGGAAATCCTATCTCAAAGAAACGTAGGAGAAGAAAATGAACGGATCAGATAAGCAGGCAGATGAAAAGAGATTTTATGAAAAATTAAGAAATGCATTATATAGGCAGCAGGAAAGAAATCGCAGTCGGAAACTGTTTAAGCAAGGGGAAAGTTCTCTGCCTATTGTTTTCCAATCTGTGGACAGACCGGAAAATAAATACAATGGATTAAAAGAATGTTTAGAACAGGGATGGACAGAACCGGAAAAACATCTGATGCTGGAAGGTATAGGCGGAATTGGAAAAACAACAGCTCTTTTAAATACGGCTGTGTCAATGGATATACCGGTGATTTATATTCCTTTATGTATTTGGGCAAGAGATGTATGCGGGGAAAGTTCTGATAATTTAATTAGGACATATATAAAAGATTTGTTTGGTAATTCCAAAGATTATGCGTGGCTGGAATCAGAAATGAAAAAGGATTGGGAAGAAAAACCTTCTATACTTCTTATTTTAGACGGAGTCAATGAACTATCAGAAAAAAACAGGGAAAGAATAGCAGCAGAGATAGATCAAATTGACGAAAACTATCCGGGAGTACAGATGATTTTGTCTTCGCGATATGATTTTACTCCGGAAATAAGATCCATCTGTATAAAAATAAAAATGATGCCATTAAACAGGGAGAATATAGCCAAATATCTTGCTGATCAGAACATATGTCTTCCAAAGGAAACAAGTAAATTATGGAAGATTATTGATACGCCGTTTATGTTGGAACTTTATGCAGCGGTAGAAAATAAAAAAAGCGAAGACAGCGCTGAACCTCATAAAGTCCAAAACAGCGAAACTGCCGGCGGTATTATTAGAGCTTACTTAAAAAAAGAAATAGAAAGATATCATAAAAATAATAAAGAAAAAGAATTATATGCGCGGTGTACGATATCCGTTTATGCAATAGCACCATATGTAGCATATCAAATGCTGAAGGAAAATGCTTTTGTGATTTCATATGAAGAGCTAATTGATTATATTGAAGAGGCATGCGATTGGCACAACCAAAATTTAGAAAACGGGCATATCCCTAAAACAATAAAAAATCAGCCTCGATTAAACACAAAGACGGTGATAGATTCAAAAGATATTAGGAGAATTTTGGAAGAAAGTATCTGTTTGTTTTATCTGTTAGAGAATCCGGAATCAGAGGAGAATACCGTTCACTTAATTCATCAGCATTTTCGGGACTGTCTGGCAGCCATTCATTTATGCAATACTGCGGAAATGCTGACAGAAGATGCGAAAGGGATTCCGAAAGAATGGAATCTCTCGTTTGACAGATATGTCATGGGGTTCCTGGCGGATCTTTTGGAAAAGCCTTCCTGGAACAATGTGTGGGAAGCCGGAAGAAAAATGGAAAAAACTCCGGCAGAGTTTACGAATAAGATGCTTGAGCTTTACAAACAGGCGTATGGAAACAATATTTCGGATGTCAATTTTCGGGGAATGGATCTGACAGAGGTGCCGCTTTTCGGATTCTGTCTCAACCGCTGCCATGCGGAGAAACAAAATTCCAACATTCAGAAGAATGAGAGGAAGTTTGCCGGTGCGGTGATCGGCGGCAGGACGATCAGCGGAGAGGGGCACACAATGGATGTTACAGCGGTATCATGGCGCCGAAGTGACCAAAATGATCAAAGCAGTCAATCTGTTTTTATGAGTGCATCGCATGACTGTACAATACGGATATGGGATATAAAGAAGAAAAGCTCTGGGGTCCTGCCCAGAAAGCATGCGAACTATATCCGCTGCGCAGAATGGTCCCCGGCTGATGCAGACAGGATGGCAAGTGCGGGAGATAACAAGGAACTTATCTGCTGGGAAGAAGAAAATGAGAATAAATGGAACAGCCGGATTCTCGCCACGCTCGATGACTGGATCTATGGGCTTTCCTGGTCTCCTGACGGAAAAAGGATCGCATGCGGTGAACGCAGCGGGCAGGTCAGTGTGATTGATCTGCAGGGAAGGCTGATAAATTTCTCGCGAAAGCATAAAGAATATATCCGCAGGCTTTCCTGGTCTCCTGATAATAGCGGGATCTTTGCTTCAGGATCGGATGAAGGAACAGTCTGTCTGTGGAACGCAGATTCAGAGGAAGTGGTAAAAGAGCCTTTGATCCAGCTTGAATTATATGGTAAACGGATCACAGGACTGGCATGGCTGGAAAACGGGAAATCTCTTTTGATTTCTGACACAGACTGCTATATGATCTTAGATACAGCTAAGCTTTTGTCCTGCGGCGGACAGCAGGAGGTTTCTTTGTCAAAGAGAGAGGAACTGTTGATAAAGAAAGAGAAGCGGAAAAATATCTCTGCAGCTGCAGTACAAAGGAAATCGGAGAAAGATTTTGCGGCGGTTTTTTATGAGGAATCTGTGGAAATTTTTTATACGACCTGCATAGGAGACGGGAATATCGAGGTCATCTCAATCGACACTGCTGAGTGGAGTCAGGAAACCGTAAGTTCTTCACAGTGGAATGCAAAATGCAGCAGATTGATCTGCGGTTGTGATAACGGAGAAATTTGTCTTGTTGATGTCAAGGCAGGCGAGATGGACAAAGACAGGATCGACATCAAAAAGATCGTGGACGGCTGCGGATGTTCGGTCCGCTGTACGGATTGGGCGAAAGATGGAAAAAGACTGGCAGCAGGATATGACGATCAGCGCGTTCGAATCTGGAATGTCAGCGAAAGAAAATGCCTGGCTGTACTTGACGGACATCGAGAGAGTATCAAGAGCATTGCCTGGTCTCCGGATAACAGCCTTCTGGCATCGGGAGATAATGCCAGCGGTCTAAGAGTATGGGATATGAGTTCTTTAGAGAAAGGCTCTGTAAGACTTCTTGAAGAAAAATCTTTTGGGACAGGAGGCATCAACGCTGTTATATGGCTGGACCAAAACAGGATTCTGTGCGGATCAGATGATAGTATGCTGTATTTGTGGGATCGCACAGAACAGCCGGAGCATGCCGTTCATCAGATGCCTGCACATGAAAAGAGAGTATATGGCTTAGCATTATCACCGGATAAGAAATTTACTGTCAGTGTGGGAAATGACCGATTAATCTGCCTGTGGGATATGCGGAAACTTGCCTGTGTTCAAAAAACAGACAGTTTCCATGAAGATGCGATCCGGGATGTGTCCTGGTTTCCGGATGGGAGCGGTATTGCCACAGGCTCTAACGACAGAACGATCATCTGCAGACAATTTGATAAAGAATCAAAACGGTTCACAGATGCTTATTTCAGACTGCCCAAAAAGCACGATAATTTTATCTACAGCGTCGCGTGTACAGGAAACAACCGTTATATTGTCAGCGGATCTACAGATTCAAGGGTTGGTTTCTGGGATCGTGAGAATGAAACGCTTCATTCAATAGGGGAGGAGCACGGTGATTTTGTGTGGGATGTAAGCGCGGGTCCTGAAACAGACGGCAGATATTATACCGCCAGTGCATCCAGCGACGGAATGATCAAGATATGGGATGTGACGGATCTTCCGGATGAGAGTATCCATTCATGCTGTACGCTGAAAGTAATCCCTGGAATAAACCTGGTCGGATGTGATTTTTCGGGAGCTATATTCCAGACGGGGGCTGAGAGAGAAGATGAGCTGCGGGAGCTTATTCTGGTAAACGGCGGGAGAATTGACGAATTATCTGAGGAAGAGCTGAGAGAGTACAGGGAGGAACGGGAAAAGGAGCTTCAACGGACGGGAGGTTCTTCTGAAAATGCAGTTAATATATATACTGAAGAAGAACTT
>CALWQS010000049.1 GCA_944383745.1 uncultured Mediterraneibacter sp.
TCGTGCTGTACGCATGCCCGCTGGCAAGTGTATGAGAATGTGTATCTGCTAAAAATCTCATTCCATAATCTCCTCCTGTGTCATAATTTTTCCATCTACTGCTTATTTTAGCACATTTTTCTCCGAATGTAACTGTTCACACCTAACCGCCGCCCGCATGCGCACTCGTCGCGCTGACGCGCTCCAGTTCCGCACTGCGTGCTAAGACTGCTTATGTGGGCGGCGGTTACGAGTTCTACTCGTACTATGGGATAGGAAACTGCATCGTCATGCTTGCATGTAAAAGGAAGTTTCCTATCCCATAGTACGGTGTGAACGGTAACCGCCAAATACAATTTAACAAAACAGGTTTCATTTTTTCATTGTCCTTGTGGTTTCAAGATGCTATAATAATCATGTTATAGGTTTTGCCATTGACAAAGAGAGGAGTACATAATTATGAAGTGTCCAATATGTGGAAAAGATGTCGAATTACAGAAAAGACAGATTGGCACCGACGACAACGGTGAACCAGTCTTTAATGAATATGCGGTCTGCCGCGACTGCAGGAAGCAGTGGAATCTTGATAAACAGCGCGCCAAGAAGATGGCGGCAAAAAAAGCTGCGGCAGGGCAGAGCGAAGAGCCGGTAAAAAAGGCGCCGAAGAGATCTGCTGAGACGAAAGCCGCAGAAAGCGCCGCGCCAAAGAGGAAAACCTCTGAGGATGCCGCAGCAAAGAAGAGATCCGCAGCAGACGGAGCGGCTCCGAGAAAAAGACCCGACGCGGAAGCCGTTTCTGCAAAGAGACCGGCGGACGGCGCGGTCAGGAGAAGACCGAAGACGGCAGACGAAGCTCCCAGGAGCGCGGCAGAGGGAGACGGCGCTCCTGTAAGGAAACCGGTGAAAAAACGTGCCGTGCGCAGGGAGGAACCCGCTGAGGGAGAAGTTCAGCAGTATGGCAACATTCCTCCGGAGAATGTCCGCGTCAAGAGAGAAAAGGCGGCCCGCAGAGGGTATGAGGATATGCTCGCGACAGATCCGGATCACAAACCGCTGAAGAAGAAAAAGGCAGTTATCGATGACATTGACGCCGACGAGAATGAATCCGTAAAATCCGAATCCTTCAGACAGGACGAAGATGCGGATGACGTGCGCAGCATTCCTGAGCCGGAGACTGATAACTACGATGACGACGATTACGATTATGAAGATGAGGCAAGATTCCGCCCGGGACGCATTTTCCTCGGGATCCTTTCGCTCCTCGGTTTCGGTTTCTTCATCTACAGAGGATTCGTGACCGGGCTCAGCAGCGGCGCCGGTAACAGTTCCGCCGAAATGACATATATCATCCTGGCGCTCTGTCTTCTCGTCTCAGCCCTGCTGTACCTCATCATGCAGAACAAATCGACAGTGTTCGCATTCCTGCTGCCGATGATCTTCTATATCGGCACCGGCGTATTTGCCTTCCTCAAAAAAGGCGACAGCATGGAGCTCTTCATCGCAGCAATCGCATGCGCCGTACTTGCAGTGCTCTCGCTGATCCTTGCGATCCTGTCCAGAGGCGGAAACAGCTACGATGACGACGATTATGAGGATGCCTTTGAGGACGAACACGACAATTAAACATTCCTGTCCGGAAAACTTCTTTTTTCCGGCGGCAGCTAAGATAAGGCAGCATCCCAGCGGATACCGGACAACAGTTCCGGTATCCGTTTTTTTTGCGATACACCCGGCAGGCGGCTCCTGTCCCGGCAGGAGCGGACATTTTCCCGGCAGGCTTTGCCTGGAACTGCGATACCGCCGGCTGCTTCACTCTTCTCCCCCGCAGTTCATATAGTATTAATGACTATATTCAATCATAAGGGAGAGTTTTATGAAAAAGCGTTTACTCGCATGTTTTCTCACTGCCGCTTTCACGCTGGCGCTCCTGTCAGGCTGCTCTCAGGACAGCCGCAGTTCCGCACCGGGCAGCACCGGGCATACAGAAGAGAAATCACTCACGAAAGTCACTTTAAACGAAGTTGCGCACTCTATTTTCTATGCGCCGATGTATGTTGCTGTGGAAGAGGGATATTTTGCAGAGGAAGGGATCGATCTCGAGCTTGTCTGCGGATTTGGCGCAGATAAAACAATGACCGCCGTGATCTCCGGCGAAGCCGACATCGGCTTCATGGGCTCCGAGGCGTCCATCTATACCTACAACGAAGGCGCCGCTGACTACGTAGTGAATTTTGCACAGCTCACGCAGCGCGCGGGCAATTTCCTCGTAGCCCGGGAAGAGATGCCGGATTTCACATGGGAGGACTTAAAGGGGCACCTTGTCCTCGGCGGACGCAAGGGCGGCATGCCGGAGATGGTATTTGAATATATTCTGAAACAAAATGAAATTGATCCGGAGACCGATCTTGAGATCAATCAGAATATCGACTTCGGCTCGACGGCAGCCGCGTTTGCCGAAGGACAGGGAGACTTCACTGTCGAGTTCGAACCCGGCGCCACGACTTTGGAGTCAGAAGGAAAGGGCTATGTTGTGGCTTCTCTCGGTGAAGACAGCGGATACGTCCCATACACGGCGTACAGCGCGAAGAAAAGCTTTATCGATGAAAATCCCGAGATCATCCAGGGCGTCACAGATGCCCTGCAGAAGGGAATGGATTATGTGCAGGCGCATTCTCCGGAAGAAATAGCCGCAGTCATCGAGCCGCAGTTTCCCGAGACTGACCTGGAGACGATCACTACGATCGTGACACGGTATTACGATCAGGATACCTGGAAAAGCGACCTGGTCTTTGAGGAAAGCAGCTTCGATCTGCTCCAGGATATCCTGGAAAGCGCAGGAGAACTGACAGAGCGGGCGCCCTATGAAGATCTGGTGACGACCGAGTTTGCCGAGAAGGCAGCGCAGTAACGCCGGGACGTTCCGAAGGGCTTGTTACAGTTCACGCCTAACCGCCGCACACATGCGCACTCGTCGCGCTGACGCGCTCCAGTTCCGCACTGCGTGCTAAGACTGCTTATGTGGGCGGCGGTTACGAGTTCCACTCGCACTCAGGAACGGGAATATGCCTCTTACATGCAAGCATGACGCTGCCTATTCCCGTTCCTGAGTACAGTGTGAACTGTAACAAGGACTTTCTCACAGGATAAAAACTCTGTAAAACAGGCTGGCATGTCCCGCTTTTTTCCACTATAATAATAGAGTCAGTATGCAGGAAGCGCAATCCTGCATTCTGGCTCTCTTTCGTATCGGCCGAACCGCGCGCATGGGTTTCGGCAAATGGGTTTCGCCCGGTCCTGCCGCGAAAGAACATCTGATAGAAAGAAGGATACTGCCATGATTGACAAAAAACTGATCCCCTTCGGAGGACTGAAAAAGGAACCATTTTCCGGCAGCCATCATGGAATGCGATATTTTTTCCGCGGAGACGCCGGGAAGGAGAGCACGACATTCACTGTCACGATCTATCCCGAGCCATGGTGCTTCGAGGACACTCCGGATGAAGAAAAGGAAAGCGCCGTCTTCCCCCTGTCTGACGAGGGGATGGACCAGGCGGTCGCCTGGCTTTTCGAGCGGTTCGAGGCGGAGAAGCCGCGCTGGATCAACGCCGCAAAAGAAACGATGCATACTGTGAACAGTGCGTCATAGTATGCATCGGATTCCTCTGATATGATGTGTTTTCAGGTATTTCAGAGTATTTCATTCTTATTTAATAATCTTCAAAAATTCTTCTGAATCTTGTCACAGGCGATTCACATTTCTCTGGTATTGTATAGTCATCAACAAAGAAGACGATGGCTGTACATACAGCCTGTGTGCACGGCCATTGGACTTCGCCTAATACGGACACACCGCTGAGCGGTTATTTCATATTCCCGGCACTGCCGCGGAATATTTTTTTGATGTCGCGATTCATGATATAATAGTACATCGCGATCAGCAGGCCGCCTGCCAGGACCCATGCCGCCGGGCTTGCGAGGCAGACGCCCAGGTAGCTTCTCTGGCTGGCCGCAATGACAGCGACCACCCCTCTTCCGATCAGCTCCGCTACCCCTGCCATCATCGGCAGAAAACCGTATCCCAGTCCCTGTATCCCGTTTCTGTATATATTCACCACTGCCAGCGGGACAAAGAAGATACCGACACATTTCAGATAGATATCCACAGAATCCATAATAACCTGCACATCCTCTGACACGAACAGATACGTCATATACTTGCCCGCCGTCATGACAAACGCGGCGGCTGCAGCCGAGTAAATGATCCCCACAATCGTACATGCCTTGAATCCCCGGCGGATCCTCGCGACGTCGCCTGCTCCCATGTTCTGCGCGCCATAGGTCGCCATCGTCGTTCCCATGGCAATGTATGCCTGAGTCACAACCTGCTCGATCTTGGCGGCTGCAGTGTACGCCGCCACCAGAGTGGAGCCCAGGATATTCAGGGAAGACTGGACCATCATCGTTCCGATGGCAGTGATCGAATACTGAAGCGCCATCGGGATTCCTACCTTAAGCTGGGCGGACAGGAGCATCCGGTTCGGCAGCCAGTCCTCCTTCGTCATCCGCAGTATCTGCACCTTCTTCCCGATATAGACAAGGCAGAGAAGCCCCGACACTCCCTGTGAGATGATCGTAGCCACAGCCGCCCCGGCCGCACCCATTTGAAATACGATGACAAACACAAGGTCCAGCACAATATTAAGAAACGCCGACAGGATCAGGAAATACAGCGGCACTTTGCTGTCTCCCAGCGCCCGCAGGATGCTGGCCAGAAGATTATAAAGCATCTGAGCGAGTATCCCTCCGCTGATGATCATGATATATGCATATGCATCGTCAAAAATATCCGGCGGCGTGTTCATCAGCGTCAGAAGCGGCTTCATAAATACCATGAACGCCGCCGTGAGAATAACCCCCACAATCAGAGACAGCCACGCCGCCCCTGTCACGCTCCTTCGGATTCCCTTCTCGTCTCCCGCGCCGAACTTCTGAGCCGTCAGCACGGTGAATCCCGCCGTCATCCCGATCACGAATCCGTTGATCAGGAACATGATCGTTCCCGTGCTCCCCACAGCCGCCAGCGCATTGTTGCCTACAAACTTACCTACAATGACCGCGTCCGCCATATTATAAAACTGCTGGAATACATTTCCGATAAAGATCGGAAGCGTAAACCAGAGGATAATCTTCATCGGGCTTCCCGATGTCATGTCGTTCTTTCCTGCCTTCATCTCAAAACACCCTTCTTTCCATTCATCAATGCGTGAAAAAAGGATACGCCTTCCAGCAGCATATCCCTTGTTCTTCACTTCACGAGTGCACATTATATAACAGAATCTCCGCTCTGTAAATATATTTTACTGAGTTTTGACACAAAATAGAACCTCCCGATCCCGTTCTCATTTTTACCGCAAAAACAAGAGCGCGTCCTCGTCCAACGCAAGATAATCCGGCAGTCCCTTCTCATCCAAAAGTGCGGCAGTCTCCCTCTGGACGAACCAGCAGATCACTTCCCCGTTCTCCGCCTTGATATAATAATTCTTTTCAAATGGCAGCGACGCGGTGCTTTCAAGTCTGAACCGGATCATGTTCCTTCCACGCTCCCCCCACACGGGAATAAAATCATGGGCCCGGTATCCGATACAGGCGGTATCCTCCGGGATCTCACGGCTGACGTCCAGCGTGATCCCCCAGTCCTCCGCCTTAAGCGTGTGGGCATCGATCCGCACCGCCCTCGAAAAGTTCTTGCACCCGGTCAGGCGCGCCGCCTCCTTTGTCTCCGGATTGCGGAAGATCTGCCCCGTCTTTCCGGATACGGTGATCCGTCCCTGATCGATGATAAGCAGCTCCTCGCTGAACCGGTAGACTTCATCCCTGTTATGGGAGACAAGGATGACAGTTCCCTCATAGTCCTTAAGCATCTCGATCAGCTCTCTCTGAAGCTGGTCCTTCAGATACATATCCAGCGCTGAAAACGGCTCGTCCAGCAGGATCACATCCGGCTCATACGCCATGATTCGTGCCAGCGCCGCCCTCTGCTGCTGCCCGCCGGAGAGCTGTCCGGGAAGCCTCTTTTCCAGCCCTCCGAGCTGAAACTTCTCAACCATCCGGCGCACGCGCTCTGCGTTCTCCTGCCTGCTTCCCTTCAGCCCGGCGGCAATATTCTTCTCCACCGTCATAGTCGGAAACAGCGCATAGTTCTGGAACAGATAACCCACGTTCCGCTTCTGCGGCTTTAAGTTCACCTTCTTTTTCTTATCGAAAAAAGTCCGCCCTTCAACCGTGATCTTCCCGTCATCTGGAGTCTCGATCCCGGCAATACTCTTGAGCGTCATGCTCTTCCCGCATCCTGAGGCGCCGAGTATGCCGATGCGCCTGGATGCGCTGCAGAAGCTGACGTCGAGATTGAACGCGTCCAGCTTCTTATGAATCTCGACAGAGATCGACATCGCCTACCACCTCCCGATATTTTTCATCTTTTTGCCTGAAATCAGATTCATCAGGAAAATGACCAGAAAGGCGATGGCAAGCACGATTGCGACCCATATCCCCGCAGTCAGGTAGTCGCCGTCCTGGATAACCATGGCGATCTTCTGCGAGATCGTCCCCGTCTTCCCGGGGATATTTCCCGCCAGCATAGAGGTCGCCCCGTACTCCCCCAGCGCTCTTGCGAAGGTCAGGATCGTCCCCGACGCAATGCCCGGTCCCGCTGTCGGCACGATTACCTTCCAGAAGATTTTCATCTCAGACATCCCAAGTGTCCTCGCAGCATAGACCAGGTTGGCGTCGATCTGCTCCATCGCCGCCCTGGCATTGCGGTACATGAGCGGAAAGGCGATCACAGTCGCCGCGATCACGCATCCCAGCCATGTCTGGACTACCTTAAACCCAAACTCATCGAACAGAAATTCTCCGAGCGGGCGCCTCCTGCTGAATAAAAGAAGCAGGAAGAAACCAGCCGCCGTGGGCGGCAGCACCATCGGGAGCGTCAGAATCCCGTCTATGACAGCCTTCTTCCCGGGGGAGGCCTTCACCACCTTCCGCGCCGCAAAAATTCCCAGGAAAAAGGAGATAACCGTCGCCGCCGTTCCGGTCTTCAGGGATATGAACAGCGGACTCCAGTCCAGTTCTCGAATAATCTGCATCATCTCTTCCATATGTCTATTCCACATCCGTATCAAAATAATAAGACTCAAATACTGCTTCTGCCTCGTCCGACAGTATGAAGGCGAGGAAATCGTCCGCCGCCGCAGACTGCGCCTCATCCGCTTCCTCGTTCACGACACGCGCGATGGGATAGGTCACGTTCCCTGTCAGATCATAGCTTACAGTCTGGAGAATGTCGAGATCGTCCTCATATCCATATGTATCGGAATAATATGTTGTTCCCACTTCGCAGGAGCCCTCCACCACTGCGGCCAGCACCTTGCTCACATTATCCTGCTCGCTGATCTCAACGCCTCCCAGCGCCTCAGAGACCTGCTCCGTCGTGATGGATGCCGGGTCGTCTGTCTCCGGGAGCATCCCCATATTTATGAGCGCCTGCCTTGTATATCTCCCTGCCGGTACGCTTCCGCCCGCCAGCGCGATGCTCTCCGCATCCCCGATGTTCTCAAGGCCTGTCACGCTCGTCCCGCTGTCCTTCCGTGCAACGACCACGACCTGGTTGTTCACAACATCAGCTCTCGTCCCCGCTTCTACGAGCCCGTCCGCTTCCAGATCGTCCATCTGCTTCTGTGCCGCAGAGAAGAAGATGTCGCACTCATAACCTTCCCGGATCTGTGTCAGGAGCGTCCCCGAGCTGTCCGGATTGTACGTGATCTTCACCTCCGGGTGCTCTTCATGATACATCTCTGCAAGTTCTGTCATCACTGTGTTGAGGCTGGCTGCGATAAATACCTGGATCTCCGTCTCTTCCGCGTCTCCATTGTCCTCAGCCTGGCCGCCGCTTCCGCCTGACGAACATGCCGCCAGCGAGAACGCCGTCACGCCCGCAAGCAGCGCCGCCAAAATCCTTTTCTTCATAATTACCGTTCCTCCGTTTCGAACTATTATAGTAACAGTATATCCGATTATTTTTTAAAAAACAATCGATTTATTCAGGAGAAACACAAAACACCTCCCTGCCAGACAAAACATCTGATCAGGAAGGTGCTTTCCTTTTAACCGCTCTCAAAAATCTCTCTGTATTTTTCCTCCGCGGCCTCAGCGACCTCACGTTCCAGCCTCTCGTATTTTTCCATAAGGCAGCGGCCCTTCTCACTGACCCGCGCAGTACCTCCCGTTTTCCCGCCCGGGCTCCGCTCCACGACCGTACAGCCCAGCTCCCGCTCCGCCGTGCGGATCAGAGACCATCCTTTGCTGTAGGACATCCCCGCCTTCTCGCACGCCTCACGCACGCTCCCGAGTATCTCGATCTGCTTTAAGATAACCATCATCCCCGGACCGAAAAACGGCTCATTCTTCACAAGCTGGACCTTTACCCTCGGATAGACAGGAGGCGGGCATTCCTTCTCTGCCACCTCCTCGAAGCAGTCTTCCTTCCGTGCCCGGATGACCACTCCTCCGTCGCTTACTTCCACGAAGACAGTCTCTTCTCCCGACGCGTCGATCGCACCCTTGAGTCCCCGCTCTCCGCGGTAAGAGGCGATCCACTCTGTCAGCCGGGAGTCGAGCAGGACAGGATGCCCCCTGCGTCCTTCATAGACCGGAATAACTGCCGGGGCGTCCTGTTCCATCATCTTCTTCAGCGTACGCTCCGTAAAAAGCGGCACATCTGCCGGGCAGAAGAAGATCCTGCTGCAGTTCCCCGCAAGATACCGGAAGCCTCTCGCCGCGAAGTCCAGCATCTGTTCTGTCTCATAGTTTTCTGTCCGCAGGAAAACAGCGCCAAGCTTTGCGAGCGTCTTCTCTGTCTCTTCTGCCTTATAGCCGGTCACCACGGCAATATCTTCCACTCCTGCGCGGCGGAAGCTGTAGATCATCCGCCTGATCATACTGCTCCCGTCGGTATGTTCCAGCTCATCATATGAACGAAACCCACCCGGCGCTCCCGCGGCGGCAATTACTGCTCCGATCCTCATAAATCCTGTCATTGCTTTCTGCCTAATCCTTTCTGTCTGACGTTATCTGACCGCCTTCTGCTTTTTCGAGTAATATGTATCCTCCATCGGCAGCTTCGTCCGCAGGACGTGATCCATCGCGTAGTATGCTCCCTGCGCTGCCGGTGCGGTAGGTATGGTCGCGATCTCGCCGATCCCCTTAGCGCCGTAAGCGAACGGGAGCAGCTCTTCCTTCTCCACGTAGATCGCATGGATGTCCGGGATCTGCGGCGCACGCATCAGCCCAAGCGTGCCGTATTTTGCCTGAGGCACAGCGTCCTTCAGCGGGAAGTCTTCAGTGAAGGCGTATCCGAGTCCCATCAGCACTCCTCCCTCGATCTGCCCCTGGATGGAAATTGGATTCACCACCCTGCCCGAATCGTGGGCTGCATAGACCTCCTTCACCCTGCCGTCGTCATCCAGGATGACTACATGAGTGGCAAAGCCATACGCGACATGGCTCTTCGGGAACGGGACGTCCGCCCCCAGCTTATCTGTCGGGTCGAAAAACTCCGCGAAGAACTCCCTGCCCTCCAGCTGCCGGAGATCTCCGCCGGCTTTTTTGAGCTCTTCATTCAGATCAGCCGCCGCCATCCGGACTGCCTCGCCTGTGATCAGCGTCTGGCGCGATCCCGACGTCGTACCGGAATCCGGCGCCACTTCTGAGTTCGCACCCATATTCCTGATCTGCTCTTTTCCCAGGCCTGTTGTCTCCGCTGCCATCTGGACAAACACGGTGGCGCATCCCTGCCCGATATCGGAAGCCGCGCTGTACAGCTCCACCTTTCCGTCATGTACGATCAGCTTCGCCCTTCCTTTATCCGGAAGCCCAACGCCCACGCCGGCATTTTTCATAGCGCAGGCGATCCCTGCCCTGCCCGGATTGCTCTCATAGGCGTCCTTCACCGCGAGGAGGGTTTCCTTCAAAGCGGTCGAACAGTCTGCGATCTGCCCGTTGGGAAGGACCTTCCCCGGCTCGATGGCATTTCTATATCGGATCTCCCATGGAGAGATGCCCACCTTCTCCGCAAGGAGGTTGATATTCGACTCCAGCGCGAACTCACTCTGGCAGACGCCGAATCCTCGGAACGCTCCCGCCGGAGGATTGTTCGTGTAGTATCCGTAGCCTCTGATATCCGTATTCTGATAGCAGTACGGTCCGACCGAATGGGTGCAGGCGCGCTCCAGCACCGGACCGCACAGAGAGGCATACGCCCCTGTGTCAAAATAAATCTCGCAGTCGAGTCCAGTGAAGATGCCGTTCTCATCACAGCCGAGCGTGAATGTTCCCTCCATGGCATGGCGCTTGGGATGGAAATTAATCGACTCCTGGCGGGAAAATACGACTTTCACCGGACGGTTCACCTTCATCGCCGCCAGCGCCGCGATGTGCTGGGCGGAGACGTCCTCTTTCCCGCCGAAACCGCCTCCTACCAGCTTGTTCTCCACCACGACACGCTCCGGATCCCATCCGAACATGATAGAGATCTCCTTCCTCGTGTCATAGACTCCCTGGTCGGAAGACAGGACTTTCACCCCGTCCTTGTACGGGAACGCCACCGCGCACTCCGGCTCGAGGAAGGCGTGCTCTGTGAACGGAGTCGTATACTTCTGCGTCACCACATATTTTGAATTTGCAAGGGCTGTCTTCGCATCCCCGCGGGTCACATGGCGGCTCTGGCACAGGTTGCCTTTTGAGTGGACCTTCGGCGCATCTTCAGCCATCGCTTCCTGTACTGATGTGACAGGCTTCAGCTCTTCATAGTCGATCTTCACCAGTTTCTTTGCTTTTTCCAGGATTTCTCTTGACTCTGCCACAATCAGACAGATGGCGTCGCCGACGCAGCGTGTAATACTGCCTTTGGCGATCATCACATCCCAGTCCTGCTGCAGATGGCCGACTTTATTGTTCGGGACGTCCTCCGCTGTCAGGACATCCAGCACGCCGGGGAGCGCCAGCGCTTTCTCATAATGAATATCCAGCACTCTCGCCCGAGGATACTGCGAGCGGACGGCGGATGCATATACCATGCCATCCATCTCGACGTCATCCGGATATTCCCCGTATCCCAGTACCTTTTCCCGGACGTCCAGCCGGAAAGCATGCTTCCCGACTCCGTACGCATCGCCCTTTTCCAGCATCTCTTCGATCTTCTCATCACCGCGCAGGATCGCCGCCGCAAGCTGGATCCCCTCGATGATCTTCTTGTATCCTGTACAGCGGCAGATATTTCCCTTCAGCGCTGTCTTGATCTCTTCCTCTGTCGGATCAGGCACCCGGTCGATGAGCGCCTTCCCCGCCATCACCATGCCGGGGATGCAGAATCCGCACTGCACGGAGCCCTTGGACCCGAAGGCATACACGAAGGCTTCCTTCTCCTCCTCGCTCAGTCCTTCTGTTGTAATAATATTCCTGCCGACGGCAAGCTTTGTCGTCAGCACACAGGACTTTACTGCTCTTCCGTCAACGATGATCGTGCACGTGCCGCATGCCCCCTCGCTGCAGCCGTCCTTGACGGAATGCAGATGAAGATCATCCCGCAGATACCGAAGCAGCGGCTTCTCCTCGTCTGTGCCCCTCATGACTCCGTTTACTGTAAAACAATACTTCTCTTTCATCGTTCCACCTGCCCCTCCCGGACCGTAAAGATTCCGTCATAGTCTATGATCACGCCCCTCGGGCACTTCACAGCGCACATGCCGCACGCAATACATTTCTCTTCATCGATCACCGCATGGCTGTCTTCTATCCTGACCGCATTTACAGGACAGTTTTTTACACAGATCCCACATGCGATACATCCTGTGCTGCAGTATTTCCTCGTCTGCGCGCCGGGATCCTCATTGACACATGCAGAGTAAATGTGAAATTCAGGCGCTGTGAGCCTGATCAGATTCCGCGGACAGGCTTTCACGCACAGCCCGCATCCCACGCACTTCTCCCGGTCTGCTTCCGCCGCTCCGGCGCTGTTTATTCTGATGGCGCCCATCCTGCAGGCCGCCGCGCAGCTTCCCTGCCCGAGGCACCCCCATTTACACATTCCTTCCGGACTGCTCTCTGCCATCGCTCTGCAGTCCCCTGTCCTCTCCTTCCGCGGAACCTCTGCTTCCGCACGGCAGCCGCCCGCGCACTGTACAACAGCCACTCTTTTCTTACGCTTCTGGCCCATAATCTTCCTCTCCTTGCCATTTAATGGAGGAATGCCCTGCATTCCCCTTCGGCGTGCACGCCGGGACTGACTCTGCCGTTTACACTGCCTGCACACGCCCGCATTGATCCGTTAAATCGACAGATCCTCTTTCCTGTCGATATCCTTCAGTTCTTCCGGATCCGCCTGAACGATCCTGAGACTTTCCTCATGCCGTCTCATCACCTGTCTTCCGCCCTCGTCCCCGGTCAGATTGAAAAGCTCCTGAAAATATTTCCTGTCCCACAGGACCGGATTCCCCGTCCTTCTGCCGCTTCCCGCGCAGACGATGCTCCCGGGATGGCGCATCCCGGTATTAAAAATGCACTGAAGTGTGGACGCCCTGAGCCCCGGCTGGTCGCACACGGAAAACAGGACTCCCTCCAGCTCCGGCCGGCAGTCAATCGCGCTCTTCAGCCCGAGTATGAGCGAATGGGAAATCCCCCGCTCCGGTTCATGGTTCCAGACCGGCGTGATCCCCATCCTCTCTGCTGCTGCCGCGATCTCTTCAGATCCGGTGACGAGAAACGCCGGGAAAGAGCCGAATGCCTGCATGCGCTCCAGCGTATGCTCATAGAGCGGCCGGCTCCTGACAAGGGCGCTCAGCTTATTCCCTCCGAAACGAGTCCCCTCTCCTGCCGCCAGGATCACGATCCCGAATCTGCCTTGCATCCTCTCGAACCCGGTCACGGCCTCAAGCACTCCGCCCCCGATCGCTCTCGCCTTGTCGGAGATGGTATAACAGTGGGAAACCTCCGTCCTGGCGTCGATATCGCCGATCTTCAGGTTCTTCCACACATGCACGCCTTCCTGGAGCATCCCCCGGACAATCCCCGACATCTGCGCATATACCGGGACGCCTCCTGTGAGAGCGACGATCTGTCCCCTCTCCACATAGTCCCCGATCTGCACCTTCGGTTCGATCCTGCCGTCCGCACCAGCGCGGATCAGCCGCTCGATCGTATAGCCGCCCACATTGCCGGGAACTCCGGTATTCGGGATCGCGCTCCCGCGCCATATGATATTTCCCAGCGTATGTCCCCGCTTTGTCTCCACCACACAGTTGCAGTCATGCCCTGCCGTGAATCCCGGACCGACGCCCACCACAAAAGGCGCGTCCGTGATCTCTGTCCCCAGGTTCTTCTTTGCAAGGATCGCATCCACGACCACATCAGGCTGAAACCATTTCCTGCACTCCATCCCGGGATCCGTCATCACGGCAATGTCTCCGCGCTCCATCACTGCCAGTGCCGACTCCCTGTCTTCCGCGAGGATTCCTTCCATCTCTTCGATCCGCGCGCTCCCTTCATACACTGCCCTCGAGAGAGCCACTGTCCTGCGCACGGTAAGCGGGACTTCGATCTCTGTCATCAGGATCTGATGGCCTGCTCCATATAGCCGGGATGCAATCCCTGTTGCAAGGTCTCCCGCTCCTCTTATCAAAATCTTCATCTTGTCTGTCTTCCTCCCGGTCCCGGAAAGCAGCGCTCACCTGATCCATTCCTCATAGCAGGACACGATCACATTGCCGATCTCTTTCCCGCAGAGCAACCCGCATATCTCAAGCGCGCACTCTCTCCTCTTTCTGTCATCCGCCTTGTTTAAAACGACCGTGTACACGGCTTCCGGCGGGCATCCTTTTCTTCCCGCCCGGTCCGATGCCGCAAGAAATGCGATATCTTCCGCCGTGACCCGTTCCGTAATCTTCTTATCCAGCAGCTCTGCCGCCCGCTCCGGCCTGAAACAGACGTCTTCAATCCTCTGTCCGACTGCATCCAGTCCATACACTGAGAGCACATGGGTTGTCTCCGGCAGGATCACAGGCTCCTGTTCTCCAGGCACTTTCAGCGGCAGCTTCCTTGCCCCGTCCGCTTCGATGAGGACAGGCAGGCCCATCTCCCATATTTTATCCAAAAACTCACAGGGAACTCCCTGCATCTTTCCGCCCGGCGCCGGTGTTCCCACCCAAGCCTGACCGTACGCTGCAAGCAGCTCCCCCATCTTCTCTGCGGACGGTTCCAGAAAGAACCATGGCCTGTCCTCCACCATCATATGTGTAGTGGTCGTGACGATCACCATCTGCCCGCTCTCAATATATTCCTGCGCGAGGCGGCGGATCGCACTGGTCTTTCCTCCCGCGCCCGCCGCTGAGACGACCGGAGAGGGAATCCCGGTCAGTCCTGCGGCCTGGCGCAGCGAGGAGACTTCGCATAATCTTCCGTCTCTGAAACTGTAAATCATAAAAATCTATTCTCCGACGCCATGCTTGACATAGCAGCCTTTCTTCTCCGCAAGCACCTTTCCATTCTCCGCCACAAGCTCGCCTCTCAGATAAACCTGCTCGGCTCTGCCCCGGATCTTTGTGCCTTCCATCGGGCAGTAATCACACGCAGACTGCTGGTCTTTTGCGGTCATGGTCCACTCTGTCTCAGGATTCCACACGACGATATCCGCATCCGCCCCGGGAATCAGCCTTCCTTTCCACGGATACAGATTGTAAAGCTTCGCCGGATTTTCTGACAGATATGCACACATCTGCTCCGGTGTAATCCTTCCCTCATTGACGCCGAACTGCCAG
>CALWQS010000050.1 GCA_944383745.1 uncultured Mediterraneibacter sp.
TCCGCTCGCATATTAACAAAGCCGGAAACGCTGTATTTTCAGCGCTTCCGGCTCTTCTAAAGCAGATGACGGGAATCGAACCCGCCTCGCCAGCTTGGGAAGCTGGAGTTCTACCGATGAACTACATCTGCATCCTGCATGTTATGAATTATACTGCGATTCCATTCAAAATGCAAGATTTTTTCTCATCAAAATTGCGACAAAAATATGACAAAAATAGTTTTCATTACAGTCTGCCCCGGACGGCCGCTCCTCACGCGCACTGTTCCCAGCCGGCCCAGCCCCTCATTCCCGTGCCTCAGTCGATCTGCCAGTCGATCGGCTCGACTCCGTTTGCCCTCAGGAAATCATTTGTCTGGCTGAAAGGCCTGCTCCCGAAGAACCCGCGGAACGCGGACAGCGGACTGGGGTGAGGCGCTGTGAGGATCAGATGCTTCGGATTGTTCAGCATCGCCTTTTTCCGCTGCGCCGGAGCGCCCCACAGGATGAAGACGATCGGCCGGTCCTGCCCGTTGAGCACCGTGATCGCCGCATCTGTAAATTCTTCCCAGCCGATCCCCCTGTGGGAGTTCGCCTGATGCGCCCGCACAGTCAGCACCGTGTTCAGCATGAGTACGCCCTGCTCCGCCCACTTTGTAAGACATCCGTGATTCGGGATCGTACATCCCAGGTCGTCATGGAGCTCCTGATAAATGTTCACGAGAGACGGCGGGATATCTACGCCTTTCTGTACGGAAAAGCAGAGCCCGTGCGCCTGGCCGTTGTTGTGATAGGGATCCTGCCCCAGGATCACAACCTTCACGTCCTTCAGCGGAGTCAGATGGAATGCGTTGAAAATATCATTCGCAGGCGGAAATATCAGCCTTGTCCTGTACTCATGATTCACTGTCTCAAACAGTTTTTTATAATAGGGCTTTGCAAATTCCCCCTTCAATGCTTCGTACCAGTCACCATTCAAACCAGCCATGTCATTCTCCTTTATCATATGCTGTCTCATCTGCAAAGACCGCCATGTTCCGCAAGCTGATCCGGCAGATCTGTGCGGAACATCGATCAAAGCCTTACCGGCACGCCCTCGCGCTGCAGATATTCTTTTACTTCCCGTATCTCCAGCTCCTTGTAGTGGAACAGGGATGCCGCAAGCGCCGCATCCGCCATGCCGTCTGTCAGCGCCTCTTTGAAGTGCTCGAGCGTCCCCGCGCCTCCTGATGCGATGACCGGGATTGAGACGCTTTCTGCGATCGCGCGGGTCAGCTCCAGGTCATATCCTGCCTTCGTCCCGTCGCAGTCCATGCTTGTGAGAAGAATCTCCCCTGCGCCGAGGCTCTCCACCTTCTTCGCCCACTCGACCGCATCGATCCCGACGTCGATCCGCCCGCCGTTTTTATAGATATTCCAGCCGGAACCGTCCGCTCTCTTCTTCGCGTCGATCGCGACCACGACGCACTGGCTGCCGAACTTATCCGCGGCCTCCCGCACCAGCTCCGGCGTGTTGATGGCTGCGGAATTGACCGAGATCTTGTCCGCCCCCTCCCGCAGGACCGCGCGGAAATCATCGACTGTACGGATGCCGCCTCCCACTGTAAAGGGGATAAACACGCACTCCGCCACTTTCCTGACCATGTCCACGACCGTCGCCCGGTTGTCCGATGACGCGGTAATATCCAGGAATACCAGCTCGTCCGCCCCGGCCTTGTCATACGCCTTTGCAATCTCTACCGGATCTCCCGCATCTTTGAGATCGACGAAATTCACACCTTTGACCACCCGCCCGGCATTCACATCCAGGCAGGGAATGATTCTTTTCGTAAACATAACAGCAATCCTCCTGTTCCTAAGCCTGCAGCTCCACAAAATTTTTCAGTATCCGGATCCCCACGCCGCTGCTCTTCTCCGGATGGAACTGACAGGCGAACACATTGTCCTTCTCAACCGACGCGTGGATATGTGTGCTGTATTCCGTGGAAGCCTTCACGATACTCTCATCCGCTGCTTTCAGATAATACGAATGAACGAAATAGACATAGGCGCCTTCGTCGATCCCGTGAAACAGCCTTCCGTCGTTCTCCAGATGAAGAGAGTTCCAGCCCATGTGGGGGATCTTCAGTCCTTCCTTATCCGGAATCCGTAGAATCTCACCTTTGAGTATCCCGAGTCCGTCCACTCCCGGCGCCTCGTCACTTCTTTCAAACAAAAGCTGCAGGCCGAGGCAGATCCCGAGAAACGGGGTCCCTCTGTCCGTCACCTCCCGGATCACCCGGTCAAGTCCTTTTTTTCTGAGGTTTGCCATCGCATCGCCGAATGCTCCCACGCCCGGGAGGATGACCTTATCCGCTTTCAATATCTCTTCTCTGTCGCCTGTAATGACGGCTTTCTGCCCCAGCAGGAGCAGCGCTTTTTCTACACTCTTGATATTTCCGGCATCATAATCGATAATCGCTATCATATCTTCACCTCGCATTTTCTCTATATAGTATCACAGCCGGTCCTGATAATCCAGACCGGCTGCGCTTTTTCTACTTTTTCTTCTTTCCTTTGACGCCTGTCTTGACCACAGGAACCGGCGTGTCGTCTACCGCGTCAAGGTTGTTCACGTATTTTCTCGTCTCACGCACTATGACCGGAGAGAGCAGCAGCACCGCTATCAGGTTCGGTATCGCCATCAGGGCGTTCAGGATATCTGCAATAAGCCACACGAGATCCAGCGCAAGGACCGGTGCGATCAGCGCAACAGCAACATAAAGTATCCTGTAAGGGATCAGTCCCAGCTTTCCTGCGAAATACTCCACGCATCTTTCGCCGTAGTAAGCCCATCCCAGGATCGTAGAATATGCAAACGTTATGATACCGACGACCAGAATAAACGGCCCGAAATACGGGATCTGAGAAAATGCCGCGGAAGTGAGCGCTCCGCCGTCCGCAAGCTGATCCATATTGATCGTAGGATTTTTCATGATTGTTGATACCAGCACCAGTCCTGTCATAAGACATACCACTACAGTATCCCAAAATGTACCTGTTGAGGATACAAGCGCCTGCCGGACCGGATTCTTCGTCTTTGCCGCGGCTGCCGCGATCGGCGCTGATCCCATGCCGGACTCATTTGAAAAAAGTCCTCTTGCGACTCCATACTGGATCGCATACCGGATGCCGCTTCCGACAAGTCCTCCTGCCGCCGCGCCTTCTGTAAACGCCAGCCGGCAGATTGTCTGTACAGCAGGTATAATGTAGTCATAATTTATCGCCAGGATGATCAGACATCCCACCACATAGAAAATCGCCATAAACGGAACGAGCTTCTCGCAGACACTTGCTATCGTCTTGATTCCCCCGAAGATGACAAACGCGGTCAGCGCTGCGACGATAATGCCCACGATCCACGGTTCGATCCCCAGGTTCGCATTGCATACCTCTGCGATAGCGTTTACCTGTGTGGCACAGCCGATCCCGAAGGAGGCAAATCCCGCGAAAACCGCAAAAACCATGCCAAGCCATTTCATGTTAAGCCCCCGGTCCAGCGCATACATCGCGCCCCCCTGCATGCGCCCGTCTTCCGTCTTCACGCGGTATTTTACAGCGATCAGGGACTCCGCATATTTTGTCGCGATTCCGAATACTCCGGTCAGCCAGCACCAGAGCACGGCTCCCGGTCCTCCGAGGGCGATCGCGGTTCCGACGCCGATGATATTGCCGGTTCCGATCGTGGATGCAAGCGCGGTCGTCAGCGCGCCGAACTGGCTCACTTCTCCATCTGCGCCCTCCTCCTTTGAAACAGAAAGCGGGATTCCTTTTGTGATCGTCTTCCTCTGGATAAATCCGGTCCGCACTGTCAGGAACAGGTGCGTACCCAGCAGAAGCAGTATCATCGCCCAGCCCCATACAATGTTGTCGACAGACTGGACGAACCCGTAGATTTTGTCATACATTGGATCATTCCTCCTCTTCTCATCCTTCACTCATGTCTTACACAGAAGGGCATACGGATACCACTGTCTCCAGCCGGCATACCGTATGCCCAAATAATTAAGTTAAGACAACGTTAATATTTTACCGCATTTTCCATGCGATGTAAAGAAAAACATTCTGTCAAATTACTGCGATGAAGCGATAAAGATCCCGTTCACACCAGGCCGCCCAAAGCTCCTGATCAGAAGAAAAGGCAGCCAGGGCTGCCCCTGTCTGCCTTTCTCTTTTTCACCAAACCCTCAGTTAAGGATTTTTAGTTTTCTTCTTTTTTCCTCTTAAGGATCACAACTGCTCCTGCCGCAAGTACGGCTGCCGCTGCAAACGGAAGTACATTTGCCGTATCGCCGGTCTTTACAGCCGAACTGTTGGAAGCCGATGTATTTCCTGCAGATGAAGAATTAGTATTCTTGTCTGATGAGCCGCCTGCCTGATTCTGGCTGTCATCTTCTTCTGTAGAAACCGGAGTCAGCTTTGCGAGCGCGCTCTTAAGCGCTGCTGAAGACTCATCTACTTCTTCCTGCGTTGCGTTCTCATTTGCAAATACATCCTTTGCCTCTTCAAGAGCACTGCTCACTGCCGCGAAGCTCTCCGCCTCATAATCAGCCTCGTTGAGCCCCTCTGCCTGATTGATCAGATCCTCGAGCAGATCTTTGTCCGGTCTCAGCCTCAGCTCTGCCATGGCATCCATCAGGTTTCTCCATGCCGTGTCGACGTCATCCTCCATTGCATTTCCGTCTGCATAGACATCTTTTGCCTCTGCAAGCGCGGCTGTAAACGCATCTTTTCCTGCATCAAGGTAGGCGTCAAGATTGCTGTTCATCTCGTCGGCTAAAGCGATTACTTTTTCGAGATCTGTCTTATCGCCCTTCTTAAATTCCAGATACTGCATTGCCTTGATCAGACTGCTCCATGCCGCGTCCACCTCATTCTGTGTCACTGAAGCGTCGCCTTCCTGAACTCTTGCAAGGACATCTTTTGCATTCTGCAGTGCATTGTCAAAGTTTTCTTTCACTGCGTCCACAACACCGTCTGTGCTCGCGCCTTCTGCCAGCCCGATCGCATACTCAAGGATTGCTGTTGAGATCTCTCCGGCCGGTTCTTCCGGTTCCTCTGTCTCTTTATTATTCACGATCTTGAGATTATCCAGAATAATGTCGGCAGCACCCATCTTCCACGGCTTGGATCCTGCGCTGGACTCTGTGACAGATACATCTTCATTTGAGTAGATACCGATCCACCACTCATCTGAATCCGGTGTAAATGTATAAGTATATGTTCCGACCGGATCAGAAGCCGCCTTCAGATTCTCATAATACTTGAGGGAAGAATCATTTTTGCCGTTTGCCTTGATGTGCTCGCCTTCGCCCACAACAAACGCATATGTATCGTCCATACCCTGCTCATACTGGAAGGTCACAGTATACTCTACGCCTTCTTCAAACCTGTATGTCTGCGGGATTGTCTGATATACCAGACCGCCCAGCGACGTCAGCTGATGCGCTTTCACTGACCAGTCTCCGTCAATTACATCGTCTACGATCCTGTCGTTCCAGCCGATCTGTGTATAAGGCTCGTTCTTTTCTGACAGATGAACCTTCACATCCGTCGGTCTTCCCTGATGGTCGCCGACAACAAACGGGTAAAGTCCCTGAATGTTATGCTCGAAATCCTGCTCGAACACGTTCTCATCCGTCCACTTGCCCACTTCGGACTCGTCCACTTCAACCACGCGCAGCTCGTCGAACTGTACCGTTCCCGCTCCTGCCTCTACGCGCAGGGTCAGGACTGCATCCGTGCTGTCCTCCGGAACTGTGAAGATGACCGGCATGTTCTGCATGTAGCTGTTCGTTCCTTCTGTGTTATGTGCATTAACGCCTACGTAAGTCTTGACAACAGAACGTGTCGCGTAATTAGATTCTGTCCCATCCGCTGTCGTCACTTCAATGTAAGCCTTCCTGTCGCTTCGGTTGTCCACTCCGGTATAAGCCATGTACGTCTTGCCGCTCTCAAGTCCTGTGATCGGCTGAGATATGCTTACTTCCTCTGCATTGTCCGCCACCTGGAAAACCGGATTGTTGTTGTCGGACTTCTTCACGATCTGTGCGGAACCGTCATCGTTTCCTTCTACATCCCACGCCTCAAATGTCTGGCTTGTGAAGTTCGGGTCGACAAGGCCTGTGCCTTCGCCCCAGTCCATTTCTTCAAACGTGCGCTCTGCTTTTTCGCCCTTGTAAATTACATACGGAACCGCTGCTTCTGCGTCGAGCGTGATGCTGCCGTCCGCCGCTTCAATCTCCTGCTCTTCCGTCCTGCCTGTGTCTGTCAGCTTGTAGACCTTGACAGTCGCCACATCACTCCACTCAGCCGGGAGTTCCCATGTAGTCTCGCCGCCGCTTCTGTTCCAGTGGTACAGCTTCTGATCATCATCTGCAAGTGCGCTGCCGTCCGCATCCCAGAACCACGGGATGAGATATTTCTCTGTTGAAGCATTTGTCCAGCCGCCGTTCATATTGGCTTCGCCGGTCAGGATCATCTTTCCATTATAATAAATCTCTCTGCCGCCGCTCTGTGTACGGAAGACTTCTACCTCGTCCGCACCGTCTTCGCTTTCCAGACGGATATACTTCTCTGTATTTCCATCCTCAACGCTCTTTGTCTCATCGTTCTCCCATTCCATTACCAGATAGTGCTGGAGGAATTTTGTCGGAACGTTGTCGTTAAAGGTTACAGTAACAAATGTGTCGAAATCTTTTGCTCTCTGCCAGCCTTCAAAGCTTACGGAGTTCTCTCCGCCAAGCAGAGGATATACCATTGTTCCGCCGTATGCAGGATAATTTGCCTGCCAGGAATCCTTCTGGTGGTTGCGGATAAACCTCATGATATCACTGTTGATTCCTTTGCTGCCGGATCCGCCGTAGTCAACGTCTACCGCCCAGTGATTCCATGTCGCGTCATCCTCGTTCGCATAGCCCCACTCATTCGCGCAGCGCCAGCCTCTCTCGATGAACTGCTGTGAGATCTTATTCGTCTGCCATGTATCTGCAGCCCACACATCGAGATAGATAAAGTCCAGATTGTCCTCATCCGTCAGCTGCTCTCTCAGGGAATCCAGGCGCTGTGCACGCAGCCCTGACGTCAGGTCGTACATGGTGTTCATGCTGTAGCTCTCATCTACCCAGTTCCATCCGAAGGAACCGATCCGCATAAGCTCCTCGCTGAACGCATCCGCCTCCGGATAGCCTTCGCTTGCATTGATGTGGATACCTACCTCTGTGCCGTATTCATGCGCGATCTGGAGAAGCTCATTGAGGTCTTCCGCCCCTCCGATCCTCGTTCCGATATCGCCGTAATCCGGATGCGCCGAGTCATGTCCCTCGCTTGCGTACCCTTTCAGCAGAACCTGCTGTCCCAGGCCGTCTGTCGCAAGATCCACACGTTTGATTCCGTCCACAGTCTCCAGGAACGGATGCGCCGCCTGGCCAGCAAAGTTCTCAACGATACGGATTGTTACCATATCTTTTACCGTTTCCCATCCTTCCGGGTTGTGCATGATCTCGCGGTATGCGATCGCGCCGTCCTGCCAGTCGACTTCCCCGTTTCCATTCTCGTCTCTTGCGATGATAACGCTCACAGAAGGAAGATCGCTCTTGACGCCCTGGTTTTCAAGCGTCCACACAGAACTGCGCAGTCCGAGATAAGTAAACGCGTTTCCTTCTTCATCCATCGCGACTCCGGGAGACGCCGTCACTCTTAAATCATTGTTCTTCTCAGAATTGCTGTACAGGCCTGCGCTGAACGTATCGTTGGAAACAAAAGCATACATTCCCTCGTACTCTCTGTAAGCGCCTGAAGTCTGGGTAAAGCTGCGGTCGATGTCCACAAAGTAGTCGCCCTTCTTGGTAGTGCTTCCGCTCATCTGCGCATATGCAAGCTGTGCACTGTTATCCTGGTTCGTAACAGAAGCCAGAAGCATTCCCGGGATCTCAAGTGTGGAAAACGTTCCTGAAGCAGTCTCAATGCTGTTGACGTCAAAGCTTACGATATTATCTTCCACTTTCAGCGTCGCTGTGATGACAGCCTCGACTCCGCCGCCGTTCACAGGGATCGTGTAGACTGCGCTGTCCGCGGAAACCTCGCACTGCACCTGCTCTGTATCGACAGTCACCTGTGTGCCGTTGACTTCCAGCGTATTGATGCCGCGCGCCTGCGCCCACATCGTGTCGCCGTTGTCCTTGAATGTGTATTTCTGCACTCTCGGGAACTGTTTGTCGATCACAACGTCCATCACGTCAGATGAGATCGTCGCCGGATCAATACCGATCTCGTCTTCGCCTGCATCTACATCATAGACGTCCACCGTGTAGTCGTGAACCTGCACATGTCCCTGACGCATCAGGAATCCTGCCGTACCTGCCGGAAGGCTGTTGAGGTTGTCCTGCAGCGTTCCGTTATTGCCCGCAGTTGTGTACCATCCGTCGGAGATCACCTGATCATCCACGGTTACCACCACGTCTGTCCCGTCAAACTGCACTGTCACATGGGCCGTCTCGCCCACAGTCGGAGCAGGGATCTTATCGCCTGTCGTCTTGTAGCATCCGACTCCGTTCACTCTCGTCTGCCAGTACCAGCCCTGCGTAGAGTCATATCCTACCCACGCGCAGTTGTTGATGTCTGTCCAGCGGTATACGATCGCGAAATTCGAGCTGCTGCCGTTCGCAGTTCCGAGATCCGTAAAATACGTATCAATCTTACCGGTTCTGAACGGCTCTGAGCTGTATGCCGGATCACTTGTATTTCTTGTGACAACCGGTGCGTTCGGCACTGACTGGTTACTGTCTACCTGGATCTCATAATAGTTCTTCGAATCCCTCTCGACTACGCTCACTGTCGAGTTCTGGTCGAACGGAGCCCATGTGTCGCTCTCCCAGTCATATACGCCGTTGAACGTATCGGAATTGACCGTATCCGTCATCTCGATATCCTTGACATACGCACCTGCCGTACTGCCGTATTTTCCGATCATAAGACCGGTATATCCTGCATGGATCTCGCTTCCGCCCGCAGTCGCCACAGTGCTTTCATTCTCAAATACCTGGGTTCTCTCACCATTGTAGGTGATCCACGCGTTGATCACGCCTTCTTCAAACTGAACCTCTGCCGTGATCTCCTCGCCGGGTTCCGCCATTATCTTCACTCCGCTGCCTAAGAGCTTCTTATTGGAATTTCCGGCCTTTCTCTGAAGATACCAGCCCTGGCTCGGGTCATAGGCGAAGTAGAGGCAGTCTCCCTGCGCCGTACAGCGGAACAGGAGTCCCATCCTGCTGATGTCCGAAGTCGTCATCGGGGAGAGCGTTGCCTTGATCGAACCGTTCCTGATCTTGTCCGCCGCCTGTGTGCTGTAGATCAGCGCACGGTTGCTCATCGAATTTCCCGCGCTGGAAGTAGCCTGAAAATCCAGCCAGTTCGTCCCTTCGCTGATGATCTCGCCCTTTGTCAGCCCTTCGCTGCCGTTTACAACGCGCCACTCATAATTGCTCCACGCTGCGTGAGCGGCATTCACCACGTCGTCATAAGCAGAATCTTCTGCTGCCTGCACTGATGCAGGGCCTGCGCTGAATGGAACCACATTTGATGTGACAACCATCGCCGCTGCAAGTGCCGTGGTAAGAAGCGATTTCATCAGCTTCACACATTTTCTTTTCATTCACTTTCCTCCATTTCTTTTTTAACATATTTGTTAAAAATAATTTAACCTTTTTATCACTTTTTGTCCATATTTTCTTCACTTTTTCTTCAAATGTGCAAATTTTATGACCAAATGTGCCAATCATGCTGTTTTTTCCCTTTCTACTTTTTTTCATGCTCTTCATTTTGCACAAAAAAACCGGACAGAACTTTCACACTCTGTCCGGGATGTCTCTACGCCTGCGCCGCGCCGTCATCTGAAGCTTCCATATTATCTTTTGCATCCAGTTCAAACCAGAACTCTACGCCGTTGTCAAAATTATTGACTCCGTATTTCTGATGGAACGATTCCATGATCGCCTTGACGATCGAAAGTCCGATTCCGTTGCCGCCATACTCCCTTGTATGGGCTTTGTCTACCTTGTAGAACTTGTCCCACAGCTTCGGCACGTCTTCCTCGGGAATCGGCTTTCCGCTGTTGAACACAGACACTCTTGCTTTCCCGTCCTTCTTGATCACACGGACCTCGATCCGCTTTTCATTCTCCACATGGTGGACGGCGTTCGTCAGGTAATTCCTCACTACCTGCTCTGTCTTAAACTCATCGGCCCACACATAGACCGCTTCATCTGCAATAAAATCAATCTCCGCGCCCGCCTGCTGCAGCAGGATCTCACAGCTTGCGATGACGCCTCTCACAAGGCTGACGATGTCGAACCGGGCGAACTCTACCTGGTCCGCGCCAAATTCAAGCTGGTTCAGCGTCAGCAGGTTCTTCACCATCCGGTTCATCTTGCCCGCTTCATCCATAATCACATCGCAGTAAAACTCTCTGCTCTCCGGGTCGTCGCTGACGCCCTCCTTCAGTCCTTCCGCATATCCCTGTATGAGCGCGAGCGGCGTCTTGAGCTCATGAGACACATTGCCCAGGAACTCATTCCGCATATCCTCCATCTTCTCCTTCTGCTCAATGTCCTGCTGAAGCTGATTGTTGGCGCGTTTCAGCTCTGATATCGTCTTTTCAAGCTGCCTTGACATCTTGTTGAAGTTCTCACCCAGGATTCCGATCTCATTGCTCCCGCCGCTCGTATATCTTTCGTCAAAATTCAGGTCCGCCATTGACTCTGACAGCTTCGCCAGCTCCATGATCGGCTTCGTGATCTTTCTCGCGAAAAGCCAGACAAGGATGCCTCCCAGAATAACGCCTGTCACGCCGAGATAGATCAAAAACTGGTTCGCCAGGGCGGCGCTTTCCCTGATGCTGGCAAGCGGGCTTCTCATAGTAAAGAAAAACCCGTCTGAAAAGCTTCCCCACATCTCCAGATATTCTGTATCGTTCTCCGGATCTGTCGTCTTATATATAATGTAGTCTGTATTTCGCTTAAGGACGGTCCTTGGACTCTCATTCCGGTTAAAAATATTGCGGTACATCTGATTGTATAGAGGATTCCCGTCCTTGACAGTCGCCAGAACCGTCTCATTCCTGCTGTTGATCACCGTCATATCGATATTCGCCTTCTCCGCCTGGTAGGCAATCTCCTGTACTGCCTGGGCGGTCAGAGTCTCATCCTGCAGAGCTCCTCCGACGACCTGATAAGTCTCCAGCAGATCCTGCTCCTTGTGCGAAATATAGTATTCCTCCAGGAACCCCGAATTGACAATGAACACCGCACCGAGAATAAACACCAGCAGCCCGATGAATACAGCTGTCATCTGCCTTCTCAATGAATACTTCATCTGCTATTCCACCTCGAATTTGTATCCCATGCCCCATATCGTTTTGATATACTCTCCCTTGCTGCCGAGCTTGCTCCTCAGCTTCTTCACATGGGTATCGATCGTCCGGGCGTCCCCGAAATAATCGTAGTTCCATACATTGTTCAATATCTTTTCCCTGGAGAGCGCGATCCCCTGATTCTCGACAAAATACGCCAGGAGCTCGAACTCCTTGAAGCTTAAGTCTACCGGAGCGCCGTCGATCTTTACAATATGCGCCGCCTTGTCGATCGTGATCCCGCCCGCGCTGATCACGTCTCCGCCGTCCGTCCCCAGCGTCCTGCGCAGGATCGCATTCACTCTCGCCACCAGGATCTTCGGGCTGAACGGTTTGGAAATATACTCATCCACGCCGAGCTCAAATCCCTGGAGCTCATCCCGCTCCTCCGAGCGCGCCGTGAGCATAATGATCGGAACCTTAGAAGATTCTCTGATCTCCCTGCACACCTGCCATCCATCCATCTTCGGCATCATGATATCCAGGATGATCAGGGCGATATCCTTATCCTCATAGAAAACATCCATAGCCTCCATGCCGTCTCCAGCCTCCAGCACCGTGTATCCCTCACGGGTCAGGAAGTCCCTCACCAGCTTGCGCATCCTGCTCTCATCATCCACGACCAGTATCTTTATGTTTTCCATCCTCGCTTCTCCTCCCATGCACTGTCCTTCCATGTCCGCGCATACATGCTCCTTCTCCGCGCGGCATTCTGCATTACTCTATATCTTAACAGGGAAATATGTCGATACTGTGAAAAAATCCCGGCAAAAAAAGTGAATCTTTCCTTGCCAAAGCCGCCCCTTAATGATACTATATTTTCAGTTTGTGAGGGACTTGGTCTTTTCCGGCAGATGCAGCAGGGCGTCTGCTTTTTATTTTATACTTTTCATACAAAGGAGAACAACAATGGGATTATTGGAACTTTTTATTCTGGCTGTAGGACTGTCTATGGATGCATTTGCCGTGTCCGTCTGTAAGGGGCTCGCCATGCCGAAGATCACCCTGCGCAGGACGTTCATCGTCGGCGCATGGTTCGGCGGCTTCCAGGCACTGATGCCCGCTGTCGGCTATGTACTCGGAGTCCAGTTCCGCGATAAGATCACGGCTGTCGATCACTGGATCGCCTTCCTCCTGCTCGGCGTCATCGGCGCGAACATGATCAAAGAAGCGCTTTCCGGCGAATGCGAAAACGAAAGCGATTCCCTTGACGTCAGGACCATGTTCCTTCTGGCAGTGGCGACGAGCATCGACGCCCTGGCAGTGGGAATCACATTCGCCTTCCTCAAGGTACATATCATCGCAGCGGTCTCGTTCATCGGAGTGACTACTTTCGCCATCTCCGCTGCGGGAGTAAAGATCGGCAATGTCTTCGGCACAAAATACAAGTCAAAGGCAGAGCTTGCGGGAGGCATCATCCTCATCCTGCTCGGGCTTAAGATCCTTCTGGAGCACCTTGGGTTCCTGTAATCTCTGCTCTTTCGGCAGAACAGGTTCCGGCAAGACACCGGTCAGCCCTCCAGGTTCTGATTGACTTCACGCCGCGCCTGTGCTATCATAATCACCGCAGAAAAATAAAATCGACCAGCATCCGCATTTGCCGGACGCAGCTTTTTAAAGTCATATGGTTTTCCTGTTTCAGCATTCAAACAGGCATATGGCTTTTTTTGCTGTGCTGAGCACCGGAAACCGCTGGCCGCAGAAAGGATCTCTATTAATATGGAAACAAATAACAGCTTCATGAAGACAAAACCTGTATTTTCTCTCCTGGTCTCCATGTCTGTACCTATGATGCTCTCCATGCTCATTCAGTCGCTCTATAATATTGTGGACAGTATCTATGTGTCAAGGCTGGGTACCGACGCCCTGACTGCCGTTTCTCTTGCCTATCCGCTGCAGAATGCCATCGTCTCCGTCGCCGTCGGAGTGGGGATCGGGATCACCTCCGCCATCTCCATCCACCTCGGCTCCGGAGATCAGGAAAAAGCGGACCGCTCCGCCACAATCGGCATCGCGCTGACCGTTGTGCACTGTATCCTCTTCATCCTGGCAGGAATTTTTATCACCAAACCCTTCCTCTCTCTGTTCACGGATGATCCGGCTATACTGAAGGACGCCTGCGATTATACATACATCGTGCTCTGCTTCTCCTTCGGCGCCCTGCTGCAGGTTTCTTTTGAAAAGATCTTCCAGGGAATCGGCGAAATGAAGGTCACTATGTATCTGCTGAGCGCCGGCTGCGTGATCAATATCATCCTCGATCCGATCCTGATCTTCGGGCTCCTCGGCTTTCCCAGGCTCGGCGTCGCAGGAGCGGCGATTGCAACTGTCATCGGACAGATCAGCTCTTTCCTGCTCTACGTCGCAGTCTATCTGCACAAGCCTTACGCCGTCCGCATCAGGCTGAAGTATCTGAGAGCGGACCGGAGGATCATCCGCCAGATCTACAGCGTGGGAATCCCGTCGAGCATCATGATGCTGCTCCCCTCCGTCCTGATCAGCATCCTGAACGGCATCCTTGCCGCCATCTCCGATGTCTATGTGGCCGTCCTTGGCGTGTACTACAAGCTGCAGACCTTCATCTACATGCCTGCCAACGGGATCGTCCAGGGAATGCGTCCGATCATCGGCTTCAACTACGGTGCAGGTGAGACGGAGAGGGTTCGGACAACGATCCGCTACAGCCTTATGTGCGCCGCAGCGCTCATGCTGCTGGGGACCGTCCTCTCCCTGGCTCTCCCCCGGCAGATCTTCCTGCTGTTTGACGCAGACTCCGAGCTGCTGGAGGCCGGCGCGTCTGCCCTTCGCATTATCTGTCTCGGCTTCCTCGTCTCATCCATCGGAGTGATCTACTCCGGGACATTCGAGGCGCTCGGGAACGGCAGAAATTCGCTGATCATCTCCCTGCTTCGGCAGTTTGCGGTCACGATTCCGCTCAGCTTTCTCTTCTCCCGCATCTGGGGCGCCGCCGGGGTATGGATGTCATTTCCCGCCGGTGAACTGTGCGCTTCGATCGTGGCATACCTTTTGCTAAAGCATTACCGGAACGGGGACTTCTCTCCATTCTGAATCCGTGAATTTTCAGGAAACTATGTCTTTCCGCATAGTTTCCTCTTATTATCAAAAAGGGACCGCGAACATTTCTTTTGTTCGCAGTCCCTTACTTTTCTTTTATTCCATCTCATAATTCATAAAATACTGGTGTGCCAGTTCTTCATCCTCACCGGTCACGACCAGACGCATCGGAAGCCCTAGTTTTATGGACATAAGTCCCAAAAGTGATTTCCCGTCAATACGGAAATTCCTGTTAGTGATATCCGTCACGTCAATGTCAGATTTCATCTTCTGACAAATGTTGCAAAAACTCATAAGCTGGCCGGATGTCATAAATTTAATTCT
>CALWQS010000051.1 GCA_944383745.1 uncultured Mediterraneibacter sp.
GATACACGTTCCTGATTGTCTCACCTTCATGAAGTCCGTTAATATATCTCATTTTCTTCCTCTTTCTATCCTTCTTTACTTCCGACTGTCACTGTGAACTCTATATCCACATAGCCGCCTGAGCCCAGGCGTTTCCCCCTGAGCGTGACTGTCTCCCCTGCCGCCGCATCCAGCAGCGCCTTCTGATATGTCGCAAGGCTGGTCACACTGCCGCCATTTACCTCCCATATCACATCTCCGTTCTGGATGCCTGCCGCCATTGCCGGTGAATCCGGATCTACTTCAATCACATAGAGCCCTGACGGGATCCCCTGCTCATCCTGGACTGTACTGGTCACGGAAGTGCCGTAGATTCCAATATAGGGGATGCTGTCGCCGTTGGCGAGCAGCTCGATCATCGTCTTCAGGTCTGAGATCGCATACGCGTTCGCCGTCTGCGTATCCCCCTCATCCTGGCGGCCTGACGCCGTCTCAGAGATCATTCCGACCACTTCGCCGTCCAGATTGAACAATACTCCTGTTCCGTCTGATACTGCCGGGATGTCTGTGGCAAGCACGCCGCATTCTCCGTCATAAAACTTTTCTGTATAATCCCGGGAGCTTATGACGCCATACGCAATTCCGTCCGGATATCCGAACATATTTCCCAGGGCAATCACCGGCTGCCCCTGTCTTACCATATTCGAGTTCCCGAGATTACATACCTTCACTGCATTCCATGTCGCATCGGTTATATCTGTCCGGGGCACGCTGAATATAGCGAGCCCGATGTTCGCATCCTGCTTTTTCAAAGCCGCGTCATGCACCGTTCCATCTGAAAATGTCACCGTCCAGGCCTGCGCCCCGCTGCAGACAGAATTATCCGCAAGAATCAGCAGCTCCTGGCCGTTGTCCGCGGTGACCGCGCCTGTCACGGACGGCTGCCCGCCCGCCGCCTCCATACTCCAGTCCCATTCCGCCAGAACGGCAGTGACCGTCGCGACTCCCTTCTGCGCTTCCCGCGCCGCTGCATACATGCCTTCCATGAGTTCTTCATAGCTTTCCTCATCCAGTACCTGCGGGACAGGTTCCTCTTCCGCCGCATCGTCCTGGTCTTCTGAGGGCTCTTCGTCCTCAGGGATGGTCACCGTCTCAGGATTCCCCATGAACCAGTTCTGTGCGAACGGTTTGAGCGCAAAAAAACCAAGGCAGGCAAAGCCCCCCAGTATCACACCGTATATCGCAATACGGACAAACTGTTTTATGAGCTTTTCCCTGCTTATCGGCTTCTGTTTTATCGTCTCCTGCAGGAAAGAATACTTTTCCTCACGTTCACTTTCCTCCGGTTCCCCTTCTTTCCCGTCCGGCAGTGGTTTTTCATTTCCATCCGAGCCCTGTTCCCGGCTCATTCCGGGGTCTTCATCATATGGCATAGGCGTAAGTCTCCTACATACATAAATGTCTTCCGTGTTCTAGTATAACCGATTCGTCCGGATTGTTCAATCATTTCCCGTGTTCACGGCGCACAAACCGCCGCCCGTATGCGCACTCGTCGCGCTGACGCGCTCCAGTTCCGCACTTCGTGCTATGGCTGAACTGTTACTGCAAACTCTTGAAAAAGCCTTCCTTTTGCCGCCAGAATGGGGTAGAATGGAACATGTATCAGCGGGCCGCGGCCCGTCTGGTATTCAGCAGTTTACTTTTAATAAATATATTTTCTCATAAACATCAAGAGGTATCATGAATCAGAAAACATTGACAAAACTGGAATTTGACAAGATCACCGCGCTTCTCGAAGAAGAAGCGTCCTCGTTCCGGGGGCAGCAGCTCTGCAGGCGCTTAAAGCCCATGACAGATCTTGAAAAGATTAATGCGTTTCAGGATCAGACGGCCGCCGCTTTTACCCGGATCGTACAGAAGGGACGGATCTCCTTCGGCGACGCGGCTCCGATAGAAGAATCTATGAAACGGCTTGAGATCGGCGGCTCCCTGAGCATCGCCGAGCTGCTGCGCATCAGCCGTCTTCTCGCCAACACTGCGCGTGTAAAATCATACGGCCGCCGCGACACGCAGGCGGAGACGTCCGACTGTCTCGACCTGTTTTTTGACCGTCTGGAGCCCCTCACGCCTCTCACGAACGAGATCGAAAGATGTATCGTCTCCGAGGATGAGATCAGCGACGACGCCAGCCCTGCGCTGAAACGCATCCGCCGGAGCATAAACGGGCTCAACGACAAGGTCCACGCCACACTGACAAGCCTTGTAAACGGATCTCTGCGCACTTATCTCCAGGATCCGATTATCACCATGCGCGGCGACCGTTACTGTCTGCCCGTGAAGGCTGAGTACCGCGGGCAGGTGCAGGGACTGATCCACGACCAGTCCTCCACCGGATCTACGCTCTTCATCGAGCCCATGGCTGTTGTGAAGCTGAACAATGACTTAAAAGAACTCTATGCCCAGGAGCAGGAAGAGATCCAGTCCATACTGGCAGACCTGAGCACAGAGGCCGCACAGTATATCGAAGAAATCCGGACAGATTACCGGACCATGACGGATCTGGACTTCATCTTTGCGCGCGGCGCGCTGGCTCTCTCCATGAATGCAAGCCGCCCCGTGTTAAATGAAGACGGACGCATCCGCATCCGCGAGGGAAGGCATCCGCTCCTGAACGCGAAAACCGTCGTCCCGATCACCGTGTCGCTGGGCGAAGACTTCACTCTCCTGATCATTACAGGACCGAACACCGGCGGCAAAACAGTGTCTCTCAAGACCGTGGGGCTTTTTACCCTGATGGGGCAGGCCGGCCTTCACATCCCCGCCGGGGACCGCTCGGAGCTTGCCGTCTTCCGGCAGGTATACGCGGACATCGGAGACGAGCAGAGTATCGAGCAGAGCCTGAGTACATTTTCTTCTCATATGACGAATATCGTTTCCTTCCTTAAAAAGGTAGACGAACGGTCACTCGTCCTGTTCGACGAACTCGGCGCCGGTACAGACCCGACCGAGGGCGCCGCGCTGGCGATTGCGATCCTGTCCCACCTTCACCAGAGGGGCATACGCACGATGGCCACCACCCACTACAGCGAGCTGAAGGTCTATGCACTCTCCACACCCGGAGTAGAGAATGCCTGCTGTGAATTTGACGTGGAGAGCCTTCGCCCGACCTACCGGCTCCTGATCGGCATTCCCGGCAAGAGCAATGCATTCGCCATCTCAGGGAAGCTCGGGCTGCCCGATTATATCATTGAGGATGCGAAAAAGCGCCTCAGCGAGCAGGACGTCTCATTTGAGGATCTCCTGAGCGACCTTGAGGCAAGCCGCAGGACGATCGAGAAGGAACAGGAGGAGATCGCCGCCTACCGCCGCGAAGCCGAGGCGCTGAAGCAGCGGGCGAAGCAGAGCCAGGCGAAGCTTGATGAACAGCGGGACCGCATCCTGCGTGAGGCGAACGAAAAGGCGAACGCCATCCTCCGCGAGGCAAAAGAAGTGGCGGACGAGACGATCAAGAATTTCCGCAAGTTCGGCAAAGAAAATATTTCCGCAGCCGAGATGGAGAAAGAGCGGGACCGTCTCCGCCAGAAGATCAAGGATACATCCGCCGCCTCTTCCCTCACGGTCCAGAAGCCGAAAAAAACTTACAAACCAAGCGACTTCAAGCTCGGAGAGTCTGTAAAGGTGCTCAGCATGAACCTGACGGGCACGATCAGCTCACGGCCTGACGCAAAGGGAAATGTGACGGTACAGATGGGCATCCTCCGCTCCCAGGTAAATATATCCGACCTGGAGATCATCGAAGAGCCCTCCCCGTACACATCCAAAAAGCTGAACCACTCTTCAAAGGGGCGGATCGGAATGGGCAAATCCCTCTCTGTCAGCCCTGAGATCAACCTTCTCGGGAAAACTGTGGACGAGGCAGTATCCGAGCTGGACAAATATCTCGACGACGCGCTGCTCTCTCATCTCAACACAGTACGCGTCGTCCACGGAAAAGGAACCGGCGCCCTCAGGAAAGGCGTCCACGAATATCTGCGCCGCCAGAAACACGTCAAATCCTACCATCTCGCCGAATTTGGGGAGGGAGACGCAGGCGTCACAATCGTGGAGCTCAAATAGCCGGACATATTTTCTCGGATATATTTCCGAGGCAGGACGTCATAACATTTGTGATTCACACACTGCCATCTGAAGGAGGTATAAATAATTATGATAGGAAAACAGAAGATACTGATCGTCGACGACGATGAAAACATTGCAGAACTCATCTCTCTGTATCTCACCAAAGAGTGTTTTGATACAAAGATCGTATATAACGGCGAGGATGCCCTCGCCGCATTTGACACATACCATCCCAGCCTGATTCTCCTCGACCTGATGCTCCCGGGCATGGACGGCTATCAGGTATGCCGGGAGATCCGCGCCAGGTCCTCGACGCCGATCATCATGCTCTCCGCAAAGGGCGAAGTGTTCGACAAGGTTCTCGGGCTCGAGCTTGGCGCGGACGATTATATCATGAAGCCCTTTGACTCCAAAGAGATGGTCGCGCGCGTGCGCGCCGTTTTAAGGCGCTATCAGCCGGTCAAGGCAGAGCCTCAGGGACAGGAAAAGACAAAATGTGTCGAGTACGACGGCATCACCATCAACCTCACCAACTATTCTGTCATCTGCGACGGAAAAAATGTGGATATGCCCCCAAAGGAGCTGGAACTTCTCTACTGTCTCGCTTCCTCTCCGAACCAGGTCTTTACAAGGGAACAGCTCCTGGACCGCATATGGGGATATGAATACGTCGGGGATACGAGGACCGTCGACGTCCACATCAAACGTCTCCGCGAAAAGATCAAGGACCATCCGCGCTGGAGCCTGAGCACAGTATGGGGCATCGGCTATAAATTCGAGACAAAGTAAATTACACTTTGGAGAAATGACGCAATCATGAAAAGCATTCTACACTTAAAATTTATCGCGCTGTACATTATCTTCGGATTTTTATGCATCTTTACCACTGCCACGCTCACCGAGGAACTTCTCACCGACAGGCTGGAAGAGAATACCTCGCAGACGCTTTACCGGGAGGCGACGCTGATCGCAAGCGATTATCTGCCCTCCTATTTTTCGGAAGGCTCGCCGGTCTGGGCGGTACAGTCGCAGATCGCCGCAATGCGTCTCTACCTCGAGTCCTCCCTGTGGTTCGTAAAGGCAGACGGCACAATGATTACCTCATCGAATCTGGAGGGCACCTCCTCCCCCGAGGTGATCGAGGACTTTAATCCGGCGGAGATCGGCGGCAATCAGTTCATCGTAGGTACCTATCACGGATATTTTGATGAGGACGTTATCACTGTCATGGCGCCGGTAACCCAGGGCTTCTCCACAAAGGGCTACCTTTTGATCCACAAGCCGGTCTCTCTGATCGAAGAGATGTGCAGCTCCCTGATGATACCGATATTCATATCGCTGTTCGTCATCTTCCTGCTCTCTTTTATCTTTCTGCTCGGCTTTCATTTCATCGTATACATGCCGCTCCGGCAGATCACGGAAGCGGCAAAACAGTACGCAATGGGCAATCTGGATTACGAAATCCCGGTCTACGCCCACGACGAGATCGGATATCTGTCCGCGTCACTCAACTTTATGTCCGCCCGGCTCAAGGATATGGATGATTACCAGAAAAAAATCGTGGCGAATGTATCCCACGACTTCCGCTCGCCGCTGACCTCGATCAAGGGCTACGTGGAGGCAATGAACGACGGCACGATTCCGCCGGAGCTTCATGAGAAATACCTGAAGATCATCCTGTTCGAGACAGAACGGCTCACGGATCTCACAGCAGACCTTCTCACACTGAATGAGTTCGACACGAAAGAGCTTCTGCTGGATAAGACGAGATTTGACATACAGGAAGTGATCAAGAACACTGCGGCGTCATTCGAGGGGGCCTGCACCCCGAAGCATATTTCGATCGAACTCCTGCTCCTTCCCGGAGCGGTTCCCGTATATGCGGACAAACGCAAGATCCAGCAGGTTCTCTATAACCTCCTGGACAATGCGGTGAAATTCAGCGAACACGGCTCTTCGATCACTGTCGAGGCAACTGTGAAAAACGATAAGGTCTTCATCTCTGTGAAGGATCACGGGATCGGGATCCCCCGCAAGGAGCTGAACAAGATATGGGAGCGTTTCTACAAGTCTGACCTTTCCCGTGGGAAGGACAAGAAAGGGACCGGCCTGGGGCTTTCCATTGTCAAGGAAGTCATCCAGGCCCACGACGAACACATCAATGTCATAAGCACCGAAGGCGTGGGGACCGAATTTATCTTCTCCCTCAGCAGGGCGTGAAAAAGCAGCCTCTCATCTTGAAAGGCTGCTTTTTTCAACGGAAGAGCTCCGGCTGCGCTGTCCGCTACTCGTACAGCATCGCCTGTACAGCTTCTTCCTCCAGATTCTCCTGGTCTGCCCATATATATCCTGTATTTACCTGCGCCTCATTTCCGATCTCAAGCACGGTCCGCGCCGACGCAATGACTGCGGCATAGCCGATACCGAAGGGGTTCTGCACGACAAGCCCGTCGATCTCTCCTGACTCAAGCGCCTCAAGCTGCTCCTTCCCTGCATCGAATCCCATCAATACGACGTCATCCGTATCTTCCAGGCTTCCGAGGGCTTTCAGAGCAAGCTGGGTGGCATCGACATTCGTCCCAAAACATCCTTTCAGCTCCGGATGTTTCTTGAGACAATATGCGACGGCATCCTCATCGCTTATTTTCTCTGCGGCGGCATTGATCTCCTCCAGCACCGCAGACGCATCTCCTGTCGGTTCTTCTCCCTGCTCTGTCCCTTCTGCCGGCTGCTCTGCCTGAATCTCCTCCAGTGAAACGCCGAGCTGTTCCGCCGCCGCGCTCTTCTTTATCTCTTCCAGGTCATCCATATAGATTGTCTCCACGACGGCAGCCCCGGGATACTCTGCAGACAGTGCTTCTTTAAACGCCTCTTCACGCTCTCTTGCACTCTCTGACACAGAGTCATGGACGATCAGGGCCACCTCGCCGCTGCCTCCGATGGCTTCGCACAGCTTCGCCGCGCCTTCCGCCGCCGCTGCGGAACTATCTGTCTTACATGTGCACTGGATTCCCTGATATGCATTTCCCGAGTCAAACGCAACGACGGGGATATCATTCCCTGCCGCCAGGTCAAACTGCACCTCAGAAGCTGCCTCATCGATGCTTGCGATCGCGATCACATCCGGATAACGCGCAAGCTCCTCATCCAGGATATTAACCTGCTCATTCATATCCTCCTCATCGGCGGGCGCATTATAGAGAACCTTAATCTGATCGCTTCCGCTGTATCCCAGCGCCTCGTTCAAATCTTCCGCAGCCTGTTCGACTCCCGCGCGGATCTGATTCCAGTAAGCGGAATCCTCTTCCTTCCCGATCACCGATATATAAGTCCCCGGCTCAAGCTCAAGTCCCTCCACACTGCTGTAAGCAGCCGGAGATATCGCGTTCAGCTTTGCCTGATACGCCGGTTTCTCCGTCGTATCTCCCGTAAATACATTTTCATCTGCATTTGAACTGCATGCGCACAGAAGCATCCCTGCACATACTGACGTACATATGATTGAAATAAATCTCTTTCTCATCTCCGCCTCCGCTAAGTGAATTATTCTTCCCCGCTCAATTTGCATCATTTCACTATAATACACCATCCACATAAAAAATAAAGTGTTTTTTTCTTAAATTTTTGCGTACTAAATTTTGAACATGAAAATCCCTTGTATATTTAGGATGATTGTATTAGAATGTAAATAACGAAAACGGTCGAACCCTTTTCGGAATCAGAAGAAGGAGGATACATACTATGGCACACGTAATTAGTGATGAATGCGTAAGCTGTGGTTCTTGCGAGGGCGAATGTCCTGTAGGCGCTATCTCCGAAGGCGATGGCAAATATGAGATCGACGCTGATGCTTGCGTAGACTGCGGAGCATGCGAAGCTGCCTGTCCGACAGGTGCTATTTCAGCAGAGTAATAGAATAAAGCGCAAAGTGATCACAAGCAGAAAATACCGTCCGGAACCGGGCGGTATTTTTGTGTCCGTTTTCCGTCGGACAGCGGTCAAATATCTATTTCTTCCATGTACTGTTCGCGCCACTGCTTCACCGCTCTCTGGAGCTTTTCAGCGTATTCCGCCAGTTCATCGTATTTCTGCTTCACATATCGGATCTCTCCGGCGTACTGCCGAAGGAGCTGCTCATACTCCTGCCGCTTCCTTTCAGTCAGTTCTTTTTCCTCTCTGGCCGTCTGCCGTTCAAGTTCAAGCTCTTCGAACAGCCGGTCCGCCCTCTCATTCTGTTCCGGCGTGACGATGTCCCGCAACTCTCCTTCCACCCAAATACATGCGGAAAGGATCTCCCTTCCGCGGTACAGAACTGCAAGGATCGTATTGTCCAGCTGCAGGGTGCAGTACTGAAAGCTTCGTTTTTCTTCCCTGATGATCCGGTGATCTCCGCTCTCATACGGCTCCCACACATTGAGCCGGCTCCGTCCGGTATCCGGATCCTTTGTCATGAAAAAAACGCAGATGCTGCCCGCCGCTGCCGTAAGCCTGATCCCGCTTATCTCTCCCGAAGGCTGCAATCTTATCTCACTGCCGCTTCCGATCCCGTCGAACACGATCCCTCCCCCTGTATCTTCATAGGCAAAGTAGATCGTCCCGTAAAACATAAAGCAGAAAAGTTCTGACCGGCAGTCCTCCTTCAGCACCGCAGCCGTGCCTGTACTCCTGTTTGAAAATGTACGCAGCAGAATCCTGTTCCCCTCCATATAGATGCACGCTTTTCTTCCGTCCGGAAGATCATAGATCCAGCTCATTTTCTTCCGCTCGCTCCCTTCCAATGCTCCCGCCAAAAATACGGTTCTGTCTCCCTCCGCAGCAGAAGCAGACACTCCTTCTGATATATATGGAATCAGCGGAACAAAAAGACTTCCCCGGCATAAAATAAAGTAAAGATTTTTTAGAGAGGTTTTTCTTATGCCAAAATATAGACCTAAAGGCTGCAAATGTTCCGGGAAAAGACGCTATATCAGCAGCGGGATCACCAACAATTCCGACTGTATCGACGTCTGCACGAAACCGATCTGCGGAACAAGTGATAACCTGACCCTTCTGGCGCCTGTCGTCTACGATGAAATCGGCATTAATCTCTGCCGTGAAGTTCCGCTCTCCGGAACACTCCCTGCATCCGGCTATCCGCTCAACGCTTCTGTTCAGATACTGAATGTCAGTTTTCCGGAAGAAGGCGGCGAACAGACCACAGTCAGCCGGATCGCAGGACGGCCCAACTGCAGTCTCGTCACTCTGACGAATCTGTCCGTGACTTTTGCCATCACGATCTTTGACTGTTCCAAACGGGTCGTGGACACATTCACCGAGACAGCAGTTTATCTCCCGTCAGGTCCCGAGGCTCCGGACTATGAATTTTATGACGCAGAGACAAACCCGTCTGACGTTGAGCTGGAAATCTTCACCCCCTACGGCCTGACCTATGAGAACGGCAGTGTCGGCAGCCCTGTGATCAATTATATCGGCTTCAGCACAGCGAACAATATGCTCACACAGGGACTTGATATGATCGCTATCCCGAAGATTCTCAACTTCGACACTGACACGCCTTCACTGACGATCGGCATCAGCGTCTATGTCAAGAGTGTTTACTTTTCTCAGTATCTTGTTCCTCACAACGGCAGGGCTGCCGTCCCGAAAGGCAGTATTATTCCGGACGAAGATACGATCTGTATGGATTTCGTTTCCGGTGAGCTGCTCGACTATGAGATCAAGCCGCTTGAGCTCTGTGCTCCGAAGTTCGAGGAGCGCCTGAAAATGGACTGCGAAGAATGCGATCCCTGCTGCTCGGCTGTCGTGGAGCAGGAGCCGGAGTCTTCATTCCCTGTACCGGGAGACGCGGAAGACGGCGGGACAGAATAGACGATTACGGCACTTGCCGATGCTGCGGCTCGATTCTGTAATTTTTAATAGTTTAATATAATCCGAACCTTTTCCTGATGGATATTGGTTCGGATTTTTTATCCGTCCCATTCCTGTGCGAATTGGTGTAACAATTTGACGAACGATTATAGGTTTGACGAGGGAAGGGGTATGCTATAATATGAGCAGGTTGAGACAAGGAGGTATAAATATTAATGGGTGAAGTCAGATTCATGATTTCCGAAGCGGCCAAGCAGGTAAAGGTTGAAGCCCATGTCTTAAGATATTGGGAAGAGGAGCTTGACCTGACGATCGGTCGCACGGAAATGGGACACCGATATTATACCAAGGATGACATACAGCTCTTCCGCTGTATCAAGAAGCTGAAGGATGAAGGGATGCTTCTGAAGGACTTAAAACCGCTTATACCGGAACTAAAGGCCACACGCCTGAAGCTCCAGGCGCCCCAGTCTCCGGATGAAAGTCCTGCTCGGAAAGAGACGCCGACAGCTTCCACACAGCCGTTCTCTTCCACCGCAGAAAGTACTGCGGATAATTCTCCCACTTCTGCGGCAAAGGAGAAAGGAAAAGCTATTCATGGAAATAAAAAAGCGGCGCTGCAGCCCGTCGCCGGAGCTCCCGTATCACAGGTTCCCGCATCTGAAAACCATGCGGAGCCGGCTGAGGTCATCCCAGTCACTCAGCTGGAACAGGTCCGCTCCCTGATCGGGGACGTCCTCGCAGAAGTGGTAACAGACAACAATGAAATATTAAAAAAAGACATCAGCAGAACCGTGACTGCCGATGTCATGAGGGAAATGGATTTCCTCTTCCAGGCAAAAGAGCGGCAGGAAGAAGAACATTTCCGAAAGCTGGACTGCCTGATCCGCCAGCAGCAGGCAAACCGCCGCGAGACAGTAAAGGGCAGCCCCATTATGAAACTGAAAAAAATGTTTACATAGACACTGATTAATCCTGCTGCCGCAGTTCGTTCCCAAACCGCGTGTACTGCGGCATCCAGGCAAGCCTCACTGTACCGATCGGGCCGTTTCTCTGCTTTGCAATGATGATCTCCGCAATATTCTTATCCTCTGTGTCCGGGTTGTAGTAGTCATCCCTGTAGATAAACATACACACATCGGCGTCCTGCTCGATCGCTCCGGACTCTCGGAGGTCAGAGAGCATCGGCCGCTTATCTGTTCTCTGCTCTACCGCACGGCTGAGCTGCGAAAGTGCGATCACCGGAACATTCAGCTCTCTCGCCAGGCCTTTCAGCGATCGCGAGATCTCGGAGATCTCCTGCTGGCGGCTCTCATTTTTCCGGCCGCCGCTTCCTGTCATGAGCTGCAGGTAGTCGATGATAATCAAGTCCAGCCCAAGCTCCAGTTTATATTTCCGGCATTTCGAGCGCATCTCCGCGATCGAGATACCCGAAGTATCATCTATGATCATGCGGGAATTGCCAATCGTTCCCGCTCCCTCGATCAATTTTTCCCAGTCTGTGTCTGAAAGATTACCTGTCCTCAGGATCTGAGCATCCACATGGGACTCCAGTGAGAACAGACGGTTCACAAGCTGCTCCTTGGACATCTCGAGACTGAAAATCGCCACCGCCAGATTCTGCCGGAAGGCGACATGCTGGGCAATATTCAGCACAAAAGCCGTCTTTCCCATGGAAGGACGCGCCGCGATCAGAACCAGGTCCGACCGCTGCAGGCCCGACAGCTTATAGTCAAGGTCGATAAATCCTGTCGGTATTCCCGTAACCGTGCCTTTTGTCTTGGACGCTTTTTCGATCACATCCAGCGCGTTGAGAACGACCTGCTTGATCGGGGTATATTCCTGGGAATTGCCCCTCTCCACCAGCTCGAACACTCTTTTCTCAGTCTGCTCCAGAATGTCTTCCAGGGGCTGGTTCTCCAGATAACATGCATTCGCAATCTCTTCGTTAATCTTGATCAGTCTCCGCAGGACCGCCTTGTCCCTCACGATTTCCGCATAATACTTGATATTCGCTGACGTCTGCGCCCCGACGAGCAGATCTCTGGCGAACTCCATGCTGCTGACCTCCGGCGGGACGTCCTTCTCTTTCAGATGCTCCTGCAGCGTGATCAGATCTACCGGTTTTCCTTCATGAAAGAGCTCCACGACGGCATCAAAAAGGATTCCGTAAGCTGTCTGGTAGAAATCCTCTCCGGAAAGCATCTCCGAGGCCACCATGATCGCATCCTTGTTCATCAGCATAGCCCCGAGCACCGCCTGCTCCGCCTCCGCGCTGTGGGGCGGCATCCGTTTCATTACTGCTTCCATATCCATAGAAAAACCGACTCCTTACGCCTCTTCCTTCACAGATACCTTGAGCTCCGCCGCAACTTCCGGATGAAGTTTTACCGTCACGATATGTGTTCCAAGTGATTTGATGGGCTCCTTCAGGCTGATCTTCTTCTTGTCCAGCTCAAGCCCCATCTGCTCCTTCACCGCCGCGGCGATCTCCTTGCTGGATACAGAACCGAAGGCTCTTCCGCCCTCGCCCACCTTGATGGCAAGCGAGACTCCGCCCTCCGCCAGCTTCGCCGCCAGCGCCTTTGCCGCTTCCAGCTGTTCCTGCGCTACTTTCTTCTCATTGTTCTTCTGGAGCTTCAGGTCGTTTAAGTTCTTCCCTGTCGCTTCCACGCCTAATTTTTTCGGCAGGATAAAGTTTCTCGCATAACCGTCGTTGACATTGACGATCTCTCCCTTTTTACCGAGAGATTTGACATCCTGTAATAATATCACTTTCATCTTAAATATCTCCTTCTTCTATCATCTTATCAATCGTCTCTTTCAGCGCGCTGACCGCCTCGTCCATGTTCGTATGGTCAAACTGCGCGCCTGCGGAATTGATGTGTCCGCCGCCGCCGAGCTTCTCTGCTATGATCTGGACATTCACCTCGTCAATAGACCGGGCGCTCATATAGATCTTGCCCTCATACACCGTAAGGACAAACGACGCCTTTATGCCGCTGATATCCAGCAGCTCATTCGCCGCCTGGGCCGCCAGCACAGTCGGGCTCTCGATGTCGCTCGGGCACTCTGCGATCGCGTACTCCTTGCGGTAAACCTCAGCCATACGCACCGCCTCCGCCTTCGCCCTGTAAGAGGCCATATCATCTCTGAACATCTTGCGCACACGGGTGATATCCGCCCCGCACCTTCTCAGGAACGCAGCCGCCTCAAATGTACGGACGCCTGTCCGGTTCATAAAATTCCTTGTGTCAATCATGATACCTGCATACATGCAGTCCGCCTCCACAGACGGGAATTTCACATCATCCACGATATACTGCAGCACCTCCGCCACCATCTCGCAGGCCGACGACGCGTACGGCTCCACATAAGAGAGGACGGCGTTTTCAATCACATTACTGCCCTGCCGGTGGTGATCCAGCACCGCGATCATCCTGGAGCGTCTTAAAAGCTCCGGACACTCTGTCATCTGCGGCTTGTTCGTATCCACCACAATCACCATTGTATTGTCGTTCACATAGTCCAGAGCCTGCTCGGATGTCAGGAAAATGTCGTCCTCATAGGACGGATTTTCCGCGATCTCATCATACAGCGGCCGCACAGAGCCCGTCACTTCGTTGATCACGATATGCGCCTTCTTCTCCAGGCTGACAGCCGCTCTGTAAATACCCATGCACGCTCCGAAGGAATCCGGGTCCGCGAGCTTGTGCCCCATCACGATCACCTGATCCTTTGTCACGATAAATTCCCGGAGCGCCTCCGCCTTGACACGCGCCTTCACACGGGTATTCTTCGCGGTCTGCTCCTTCTTTCCACCGAAATAAGTAATGCCGTTGCAGTCCTTGATGACAGCTTGGTCGCCGCCGCGGGCGAGGGCAAGGTCGATCGCCACGCGGGCATACTGGTAACTGAGCGCATAGGTCGCAGTATTCAGTCCGAGGCCGATACTCAGCGTCGCTGACCGGGCATTTCCGATGTTCACCTGCTTTACCTCCTCAAGCAGGGAGAACTTGTCCTCCTTGATCTTCTTATAGCTTTCCTTCCGGATGACAACAAAGTATTTATCCTTCTCCATCTTCTTCACGATGCCGTCCACATCGCCGATGTACTTGTTGATCTTCCGGTCGATCAGCGCTACAAGGAGCGACTGCCGCACCTCCTCCACGCTTTCCATGACCTCGTCATAGTTGTCGATATAGATCAGGCCGGCGATCATCCTCTGATCTTCGTTTTCGCGGATATAAGCGTTGAGCTCTGTCACATCCCGCAGGGAGACCGCCACGAAGAACTCTTTCTCTTCCGGGATCTGGAGCAGTTCTTCCTTCTCGCTGAATCCTTCCAGCGGCACCTTTCTCAGCACTGCCTGATAACTCCTGTCGCGGTAGGTCACCTCCAGCTCCACATGCTCCACATCGTCCTTCGGGAACACGCCGGGATGAAGTTCCTGGAACATCCGGCTGATGTATTTCTCCTGCTTCTGACCTCCCATCAGGGCGGAAAAGCTGTCGTTTTTCCACAGTATCCTGCCGTCCTCCAGCACGACCGCGTAGGGGATCGTCAGCTCCTTCAGAAGGGTATTCTCAATCCCTTTGTACTGAACAGAAAACTGAATCAGGTCTGCCAGGATAAGAGACCGGTTATAGAAATACAGCGCTCCCGCGATTACCAGATAAACGATGACAAACAGCGTCATGACGAATCCCGCCTTTTTGTCGATCATATACATCCAGATATTCATGGC